>NZ_JBHYHC010000148.1:0-21905 GCF_042738955.1 Umezawaea sp. NPDC059074 | reverse complement strand
AGGCTCGGCTCCGGCTCCAGGGGCTTCGGCGTGATCACCCCGGCGTCGACCGGGTCGACTCGGTCAGCGGACCGGGGTGCCCGAGCCGAGGAGTTCGGTGTGCCAGCGTTCGAACAGGGTGACCAGGTGGGTTTCTCCGGTTCGGATGACCGGGCCGTCGAAGCCGCTGGTTCGGGAGGCGAGCCAGCCGAACCAGACCTCCTTGGTGCCGTCGTGCTGTTCGATGACGATGAAGTTCAGGAACGGCGACGGGTGGTGGCGCACCACCACGGCCTCGTAGACGCCGGGGGACCCCGCGATCTCCGCTTTCCGATCGCGGGCGAGGTCGGCGTGGTTCGGGCTGATCACCTCGCGGTAGGTCAGGCCCCTGGTGAGCGCCTCGCGGAGCGCCAGGTCCCACGGCGAGGAGACGCCGTGACGCGTGGCCACCTCCGAGTTCGCCGACGATATCCGCGTGTTCGCCACCATCCGTGCCGTCGCCACCACGGCGGCCAACGTCGTCATGGCCTCGTCGCCGGTCTGCCTCCTGATCACGCCGAACGTCGGCAGTCCCGCCGCCAGCCGCGTCGCCTCCGCTCTCAGCGTCCGCTCCACCTCGGCCTTGAACTCCTGCTGCTGGAAGTACAGCGCCACGAGGAAACCCAGGCACAGGAACATGATCGCCAGCCCGGTGCTCTGACCGGCGCGGAGATCGCGCGCCACCCCCAGCGCGTCCCACAGCGAGTCGAAGGAGGGCAACGCCATGCTCACCACGCTCAGCACGACCCCGACCGCGACCGACACCACCCCGCGCCGCGACCGTTTCCCGTCCACCACAGCACTCCCCGGTCCGATCGTCATCGACCGTGAGATCGCCGTGCCGCCCCACCTCGCTACACGCTGGGGACGGCCCGCTATTCGTGATCTCGATGCGTGGATCTCCGCGCGCAGGCCGTTCGGCTGTGGGAGTGACGGCTGGGACGCTGTCCGGCAGTCCTGACGGGCGGGACGTCCGTGCGGTCAGCTCCGGTACCGCTCCGGGAGGTGCTCGACCGCTCCGGCTTCGGTCGCGTGCACCAGCAGGTCCAGTGCCGCCGTGAGGATTCGTCGTTGCTGGGCGGTGTCGTGGGGTGCGCCGAGCGCCGCGCCCATCGGGGTGTCGGTCGCCGCGATCCGGGGTGCGCCGAGTTGGGCGGCCACGGCGGGGAGCGAGGCGATGATGACCGTGGGGATGCCCGCCTGTTCGACCAGGCGTTGCAGGACCACGGCGGAGCGGTGGCAGCTGCCGCACGCGCCGATCAGCACGACGGCGTCCACGCCGGACTCCTGGAGCCGCCGGACGAGTTCCGGGCCGGTGCGGTTCTTCACGAGGTCGATCTCCGTGCCACCGCCCTGCATGGCGAAGTGGGCCGGGCTCACGCCGCCGAGCACGCCGTCGTCGGCCAGTTCGCGGAGCCGGGCCAGGGGGAACAGGCAGTTGGGGTCGGTGTTGACGTCGCTGTTGTCGTAGCTGCCCGAGGCGAACGTGAGGTCGTCGTCGGTCGTCGTCGCGGGGATCTCGCGCAGGGTGTAGTCGGCGTACGGGCGGAACGGCTCGTCGCCGACGGTGTGCGCGCCCGCGGACGACACCAGCGCGACCACGGCCGTGGAAAGCGGCTGTCCCAGGGTGGCGAGCGGGGTCGGGGCGGTGGCGGAGACGGGGACCTCGCTGCGGATCCCCGCGGTCAGCGTCGGTCGACCGTTGTTGTCCGCGGCGGCCTCCTCGACGAGCTTTTGGTTGCCGTGCAGCACTTCCTGGTCCCACGAGAGGGGAGCGGGGAGGGTGTCCGTGCCGAACAGCAGCGTCTTCAGCATGGCGATCGCCCGGCGCGCGTCCTGGGCGTCGGCGGTGTTCTCGCCGAGCACGTCGGACTCCTGGCCTGCCGCGGCCTTGTTCGTCTCGACCAGCGCGTACAGGTACTCGTTGCCGGACACCAGACCGCGGGCGGCCGACCAGCAGACGCCGACGGTCGGGGTCCCGTACTTCGCGATCTCCTCGATCTCGGCGGCGAAGTCGATGTGGTTGTTGCCGAACCCCTCGGTGGCCACGACCACGCCGTCCACGCCCGCGGCGGCGACCATCGCGCCGACCCGCCGCGCGACGAAGCGCTTGTCCGCCTCCTGCGCGGGGCTGCCCACCACTATGACGCCGGTCAGCCGCAGGTCCGCGTCGTCGGCGAGAGCGGCGACGAGCGGGTCGCGGTAGTAGTGCAGGGTGGTCTCCTTGCTGGACGGGCCGACGCAGCACAGGGAGTGCAGCGCGCCGTCCCGCACCTCGTTCACCCGGAGCTGCTGCGGCAGGTTGCCGAGGTCGATCAGGGAGACCGCGCCGCGCACCCCGCCCGGCTCGGCGGGGAACACCAGGTTCTCGTGCATCGCGCCCTGGCCCATGACCAGCTTCACCAGCGCGACGCGGGGGCCTGATCCCGACGGCTCCTCGAGCGTGCGGCGGTCGGTGACGGCGGAGGGCGGGGCGTCGCGCAGGGCACGTCGCAGGTGGTCCGCGACGACGTCCGCGGCCCGGTGCGCCGCCGCGGGGCCCGGCCGTTCCATCCGGCGTCCAGCCTCGATCGTGACCGCGATCCGGATGATCCAGTCGCCGGGATCGGGCGTTCCGAGGGCGGCGTCCGCCATCCGCTCCGACAGCACCCCGGCCGAGTTGCCCGCCTCGCCGAGTTGCGTGCCGTCCGCGTCCACCCCGGTCACCACGAGCACCACGCCGGTGGCCAGCCGCGTCACGCCCTCACCGATGCCGCCCTCGGTCTTGACCGCCAGCGGCACCACGTCGAGGACCGTGTCGGTGCGCACGTCGCGTTCGCCGGGAGCGATGACGTCGACCACGACGTCGACCACGAGCGGGACGGCGATGTCCGTGTGCCGGGCGACGGTGAGCGTGCCGTCCCGCAACTCCGTCCGCTCGCCGAGCACCACCTCGTGAACCGGGACGAACTCCTGGACCAGTGCGGGCGGCGGCAGGACCTCGCAGTCGCAGTGCACCGGTAGCCGGACCGTGGCGGTCATCCGCGCCTCCGCGTCAGTAGTAAAATCGCCGATGGTCATGACGGTAGGAGTGCACGGCGTCAGGAGTCAAGTGAACATAGGTGCTTATGACGGTCGTGCCGTCCTCACGGCCGTCGACCTCGTCAACACCGACCAGCACGACGCCGACCTCGCGGCGGACCTGCTCAGGCACAACGGCTGGGTCGTGCCCACAACACCCTCGACGGCCGACCTCGCCTGCCTGCGCGCCCACCGCGACACCTTGCGCCGAGCCTTCGCCGGCACCGCCGAGAGCGAGGTGGTCCACCTCCTCAACCGGACGCTCGCCGACCTGCACGCCCAACCCCAGCTCACCGACCACGACGGCCACTGGCACTGGCACTACGCGCCACCGGGCGCGACCATCGCCGACCGGGTCGCCGCCACCACCTCCGCGGCCCTCCTGACCCTCATCGCCAACGGCGGCCACGACCGGATGCGCGCGTGCTCCGCGGAAGGCTGCACGAACGTCTTCGTGGACCTCTCCCGCAACGGCTCCCGCCGCTACTGCAGCTCGACCGCCTGCGGCAACCGCACCCACGCGGCCGCGTACCGCGCCCGCCAACGCGCCACCGGGTCCTGAGGAGTGCTTGCGGCTGCTCGGCCGGGCACTTCGTTAGGCTGACGGGATGGCTCTCGTGCTCAACTACGCCGCGCGCAGTGATCCCGGTCTGGTGCGTCAGAACAACGAGGACTCGCTGTACGCGGGCGCGCGGTTGGTGGCGGTCGCGGACGGCATGGGTGGGCACGCGGCTGGGGAGGTGGCCAGTCGGGTTGTGATCGGTGCGTTGGCGTCTCTGGACGACCACGGGTTGCGCGGGGATCCGGTGGAGCGGTTGCGGACCGCCGTCGAGTCCGGCAACGCCGCCATCACCGAGTTGACCGCGGCGAACCCCGCGTTGGGGTCCATGGGCACGACGTTGACCGCGCTGCTGTTCGGTGGCGAGTGGGTGGCGTCGTTGAACATCGGCGACTCGCGGACGTACCTGCTGCGCAACGGCGAACTGACGCAGGTGACCAAGGACGACAGCTTCGTGCAGTTCCTGGTGGACGCGGGCCACATCACGCCGGAGCAGGCCAAGACGCACCCGCGCCGGTCGATCGTGTTGCAGGTGCTCACGGGCGAGTCGAACGTCAAGCCGACGATGCACGTCCGGTTGGCGCAGGCGGGCGACCGGTTCCTGCTGTGCTCCGACGGGTTGTCCGACGTGGTCGAGTTCGACGCCATCGCGGAGGCCATGCGCGGCAACGACGTGGAGACGTGCGCCGACACGCTGATCGCGCTCGCGCTGGCCGGGGGAGGGCCGGACAACGTGACGGTCATCGTGGCCGACGTCGTGGACGACGGCACCGCGCCCCCACGACCCGTGTCGGCGGCGCCCACCGAGTTCGTCCACCCGGTGGGCTCGTCGCGCGAGAAGTCCCGCTTTCCGTTGTGGGCCAAGGTGTCGCTGCCGGTGCTGCTCCTGGGGGCGGCGGTCCTGGCCTGGGCGCTCTGGTGGTGACGTCGAGCGGACCGGGTCACCCCGCCGTGGTCCACCGCTGCGCGGCCGTGCCGTTGCAGTCGTAGATCTGGAGACGGGTCCCGTTCGCGCTCGCGCCTCCCGGCAGGTCGAGGCACCGGCCCGACTGCGGGTTCACCAGGCCTCCCCGCGCGTCGGGGACCCACCGCTGCGCGCCGGTTCCGTTGCAGGTCCACCAGTGCACCGCCGTGCGGTTGGCCGTGCCGCTGCTCTTGACGTCGAGGCAGCCGCCGAGCGCGCGCAGGGTGCCCTCCGGCGCGGCCGTCACCCGCGTCCACCGCTGGTTGGCCGAGTCGGCGCAGTCGGTCAACTCGATCGCGGTGCCCTCGACGGCCGCGGGCGCCACCACGCACTTGCCGGGGAATGCGGACCGGACGGGACCGGTCGAGGTGATCGCGAGGTCGTCCAGCGTGCTCTCGACCAGGTGAGCGGCCGCCCGCATCCCCGTGGCGTTGGGGTGGTAGCTGGACTTCCCCGAAGCCACGACGTACTTCTCGACCCACGGGTCGGCCGCGCAGGCGTCGTGGCCGTGGCTCGCGGAGGCCAGGTCGACCACGTGAGCCCCGGTCGCGGTCGCGGCGTCGCTCGTGGCGGCGGCCAGCCGGGAGGCGATGCCCAGCTCGTACGCCAGGTGTCCGCTGGTGAGCGGAACCCCGGTGCAGACGGCCGAATCGGGGAGGATGGTGAAGTAGTTGACCAGCAGGACGGTGGCCTGCGGAGCCCTTTCCCGGACGCGCTCGACCACTGCCCGCAACCGCCCCGGCAGCTCGCCGAAAGCCCGGTCGATCGCGGCGGTGTCCACCGTGCCGCACCCGGAACTCCCGCTGTCCTGGCAGGAGTAGGCGCCCAGGCTGCCCAGGTAGTTGACGTCGTTGCCGCCGATGGTGACGGTCACCAGCCGGGTGGTCGCGGTGACCAGGTCCGCCTGCGGCGGTTGACCGGCCTGCGACGTCGTGAGCACGTTGGCCGTGGTGGCGCCGCTGCAACTCGCGTCGACCAGCGCCGCGCCGAGGTCACGGGACAGCACGCTGGCGTAGTTGTTCGTCGACCGCGCGCACCCGGCCGGTGACGAGGGCTGGACCGAGGGGATGCCGGGACCGGCGGCGAAGGAGCTGCCGATCGCGACGTAGGCCAGGTCACCGCCCGCCGCGGCGCTCGCCGTGCTCGGCGGCAGCAGCGCCAGACCGAGCGTGGACAGGATGGTGGACAGGACCAGGCAGGGGTGTCGTCGCATCGTTCCTCCGGAACCGGGGCGGCCACGGGGAACTGTTCCGCGCGTGAACCGGCCGGGTCAACGATGACCGCTTTTTCTGTCCTGTCGACGAGCGCCGCCGCCCGCGCCCGCGGTTACGATCGGACCTGGTCATCAGGTGTCGAGAACGGTCTCAGGTGACGGCATGGGCGGAGCGGGCGACCCGGCGCGGGGGGCGTGGACCGGCGGCGGGCTGTTCCACGTGGCTCTCCGCGCGGCCATCCGGGAACGCGGTCTCACCCTCGAACGCCTGCGGTTCCACCTGGCGCAGCGGGGCGTCTCGGTCGGCCTGTCGAGCCTGAGCAACTGGCAGAACGGGCACAGCCGCCCGGAGACCCCGGCGTCCCTGAACGCCGTGCGCGAACTGGAACGCGTCCTCGGCGTCCGGCCGGAGTCGCTGGTGCGCCTCGCGACGAGGTCGCCCGCCGTGCGCTGCGCGGACATCGCGCCGGTCGCCGATCTGCTCGACGGCCTGCTGTCGTCGCACAACCAGGACGTGGAGGTGATCAGCGTCCAGCACCGGATCACGGTCGACGCCGAGCGGTGCGGCACGTCCCTGTGGTCGCAGCTCCTGGTCCGCGCCGTGCGCGACGGCGTGGACCGGTACGTGGTGCGGTACTACGGAAACCCGTCCTGCGTACCGGGTCTGGTGGTCGCGCGGGGGCTGGCCAATTGCCGTCCGGGCAGGTTCGTGCCGCACCCCAGCGCGCCGGGGCTGGTCTACGAGCTGGTGTTCGACCACGTGCTGCGGGCCGGGGAGACGTGGGTCTTCGAGAGCGAGCTGGTCGACCCCACCGCGGGGGTGTCGACCGAGTTCGCCTACGGGTTCCGCAACCCCACCCAGCAGTTCCTCGTGCAGGCGCGGTTCGACCCGCGCGCGGTGCCGGTGCGCTGCTACGCCTTCGCGCAGCAGGACCTGGAGGACGAGCAGCACACGACCGGTGAACTCCACCTCAACGCGCACCACGCGGTCCACCTGCTCGCCTCGTCCGTCGACTCCGGGGTGCTGGGCATCGGCTGGCAGTGGGCCTGAGGCCGCGCACTGTAACGCCGAGGGGCGGGCGGTCCAATGGGCGAAATTTCGGCACTGGTCGTGCCACCGCGGCGAGCCTAGACAGGGGGAGCCCCGTCCCTGCAGGTCGTGGAGGCACCATGCGTCGCCCTATGCTGAAGACAACGTTGTCAGCCCTCGGAGTCGGGGCCCTGCTGATCGCGGTGGTCGTGAGCCCGCCCGCGCGGGCCGCCGCGGCCGTCGCCGATCCCGCGGGCCTGGTGAACACCCTGATCGGGAGCAGCAACCACGGCGAGACGTTCCCCGGCGCGACCACCCCGTTCGGGATGGTGCAGTTCAGCCCGGAGAACACGCGCGGCGACCAGACCCGTGCCGCGGCGCCCGGCGGCTACCGCTACGACGCCACGCGCGTCAGGGGTTTCGCGCTGACGCACATGTCCGGCACCGGGTGCGCGGGCGGCTACGGCGACATCCCGTTCCTCCCGCACGCCGGCGCGGTGGACACCTCGCCCAGTTCCGACACCACGGACGCGAAGTACGCCAGCGACTTCGCCCACGCCGACGAGAGCGGAACCGCGGGCCAGTACCAGGTCGGACTGGCCTCCGGGATCGGCGCGGAACTCACCGCGACCGCCCGCACCGCCTCCGCGCGCTGGACCTACCCGGCGGGCAAGACCGCGTCGCTGCTCGTGCGGACGTCGAACTCGGAGGTGGGCAGCAGTGCCGCGCAGACCACGGTCGACGTCGCCAACCGCACCATCTCCGGCTCGGTGACCAGCGGCAACTTCTGCGGCTACATCAACGCGATCGGCAGGCGCAGCTACTACACCCTGCACTTCCACGCCGTGTTCGACCAGCCGTTCACCAGCACCGGCACGTGGCAGGACGGCACGCTGCGGCCCGGCACCACCAGCGCGTCCGGCGGCACCACCTACGGGACCAACGGGTACCCGGTCGCCGGACGGGGCTCGGGCGGTTACGTCACCTTCGCCGCCGGGCAGACGGTCACCATGCGGGTCGGCATCTCCTTCGTGAGCCAGGCCAACGCCCAGGCCAACCTGGCGGCCGAGAACCCCGCCGGAACGAGCTTCGACGCCGTTCGTCAGGCCGCCCGTGCCGCGTGGAACACCGAGCTCCAGCGCGTCGAGATCACCGGCGGCACCACCGCGCAGCAGACCACCTTCTACACCGCCCTCTACCACTCCCTGTTGCACCCCAACGTGTTCAGCGACACCAACGGCCAGTACACCGGCATGGACCAGGCCGTGCACACCGTGTCCGGCGGCCAACGGGCGCAGTACGCCAACTTCTCCGGCTGGGACGCCTACCGCAGCCAGTTGCAGCTGCTCACCCTGGTGCGGCCCGACGTCGGGAGCGACATCGCCCAGTCGTTGCTGAACCAGGCCAACCAGAACAACGGCGTGTGGGACCGGTGGACGCACGCCGCGGGCGGCACCCACGTGATGACCGGCGATCCCGCGCACGCGGCCGTGCCGAGCATCCACGCCTTCGGTGGCACGGCTTTCGACGCGCAGGGCGCACTGGCGTCGATGGTGCGCGCCGCAACAACGGTCACGAGCGCGGACCTCAGCCGTGACGGGTGGAACGTCATGGTGGTCGGCGAGCGGCCCTCGTTGGACAAATGGCTGTCCAAGCACTACATCCCGGCCAACGGCAACGCGTGGGGCGGGGCGGGGGAGACCCTGGAGGACTCCGTCGCCGACTTCGGCATCTCGCAGCTGGCCGCACGGCTGGGGCAGAACACGACCCGCGACGAGTTCCTCGCCCGTGCCCAGTACTGGAAGAACGTCTACAACCCGGCCAACGGCGGTTATGCCCAGGACCGCAACGACAACGGCACGTGGCCCTCGTTCGATCCGGCGAGCAGCAACGGGTTCGCCGAGGGCAGCGCGGCGCAGTACACGTGGATGGTGCCGCACAACGTGCGCGGGCTGCTCGACAAGATGGGCGGCAACGCCGCGGCGACCACCCGGCTGGACACGTTCTTCCACCGCACCGACGGGACGTGGGCGTTGACGGGAGCGGGCGGGCTCAAGGCGGAGATGAACAACGAGCCGTCCATTGGCGCGCCGTGGCTCTACGACTTCGCCGGCAGCCCGTACAAGACCCAGCAGACCGTGCGCCAGGTGGTGAACACCCTGTGGTCGGCGACGCCGGGCGGCATTCCGGGCCAGGACGACCTGGGGGCCATGTCGTCGTGGTACGTCTGGTCCGCGATGGGCCTGTACCCGCTGGCCCCCGGCCGCGCCGAACTGCTCGTCGCGAGCCCGTTGTTCCCGCGGATCGTCGTGCACCGCGCCAACGGCGTCACCCTGACCCTCGACGCCCCCAACGCCCCGGCGACCTACGTCCAGGGCCTCTCGGTCAACGGCGTCACCACGACCAAGCCGTGGCTCCCGGAATCCTTCGCCACCAACGGAGGCACCCTGTCGTTCACCCTCGGCACGACCCCCGACACGACGTGGGGCAGTGCCCCGGCCGACGCGCCCCCGTCGTTCGACATCGCCACACCGACGAACCTGGCGCTGGGCAGGCCGGCGACGGGATCGACGCCGTGCAACGGCAACGAGACCGCCGACAAGGCCGTGAACGGCAGCGCGTCGGGCGGCTCGTCGGACAAGTTCTGCTCCTCGGCGACGACGAAGTACCTCCAGGTGGACCTGGGCAGCAAGCTCGCACTGGGATCCGTGGTGGTCCGCCACGCGGGCGCGGGCGGCGAGTCCACGGCGTGGAACACGCGGGACTTCGACGTGCGGGTGTCCGACGACGGCGGGACGTGGACGACAGCGGCCCAGGTGCGGGGCAACACGGCGAACGTGACCACGCAAGCGGTGTCGGTGTCGGGGCGTTACGTGCGGATCGACGTGGTGACGGGGGAGCAGAGCGGCAACGCCGTGACGCGCCTGTACGAGGTGGAGGTGTACCAGTAGAACGGTGCGCCCACCTACCGCGAAGGGAAGGACAGGGGCGGGGCGGAACCGGCCAAGGTCGTGGTTCCGCCACGGTAGGTCGGCGCTGTGGACGGGGACGGAAGTGTGGGTTCAGTGGGTGTCAACTGGTCGGTTTCACACTGGGCGCGTTCACTGTCGAGAAACAGCTTGGGGCGCGTCATGACCACCTCTCGTCGAAGTCTGCTGGCCGGGTCCGCCGTGGTCGCGGCTGGTGTTGTTGTTGGAGCGCCGGTGGCGCAGGCCAGGCCTGAGGGCGGGGTGAAGCCCACGGTTGTGCTGGTGCACGGTGCGTTCGCCGACGCGTCCGGGTGGAACGCTGTCGCCGCTCGGTTGCTGCGGGCTGGGTATCCGGTCATCGCACCGGCGAACCCGTTGCGCGGTGTGGCGGCCGACGCCGGTTACCTGGCGAATGTCCTTGCCACGTTGGGAGGTCCGCTCGTCCTCGTCGCGCATTCCTACGGTGGCAACGTGATCACGAACGCCGCTGTCGGCAACGCGAACGTCAAGGCGTTGGTCTACGTGGCGGCGTTCGCGCCCGACCAGGGGGAGTCGTTGCAGGGCTTGCAGACGAAGTACCCCGGTAGCAAGGTCGACGAGACCGCGTTGGAGTTCCGGCCCAACGGGCAGAGCGTCGACGCCTACCTCCGGAAGGAGGTGTTCCGCGAGGTGTTCGCCGGTGACGTGCCCAGGGCGGCCGCCGCGCTGATGGCGGTCGGCCAGCGGTCGGTCGACGTGCGCGCGTTGGGGGAGCCGTCCGGTGTTCCGGCGTGGAAGACCATTCCCTCCTTCTACCTCGTCGCCCGTGACGACAACGTGTTCCCCGCCGCCGCGCAACGGTTTGTGGCACGGCGGGCCGGTGCGCACACGGTCGAGGTCGCCGCTTCGCACGTCGCGATGATCTCGCAGCCCAGTGCGGTGGTCGGCCTCGTCGAGCGCGCCGCGCGCTAGGGGAGCGTGGCCAGGAAGTCCCGTGCGCGCTGGGCGAAGAGGTGGGCCTCGTGGCGGGTGGACCAGGTGACGGCTTCCTCCACGGCGGCTCGCACGACGGTGGTGGGCTCGCCGCACGCGTGCAGCAGGCGGGCGCGGAGCAGGCGGACGAGGCCTTCGGCGTAGCGCTGGCCGTTGGCCTCCAACGCCTGGTCCGCCCGGTCGAGGGCGACGGCGGCCTCGTCGGTCCTGCCCGCGGCCAGCCACATGTCGGCGATCAGTCCACTGTGGAACGCGATGCCCCATCTCGGCGGGTCGACGAGGGTCGCGGTCAGGAGGCGTTCGGCCTCCGCCGCGGTCCCGGCCGGGTCGTCGCCGGTGAGTGCCTGGGCCCAGTACCAGTTCAGCCGGACGTAGTGCTCCTGCTGGACGGCGGCGCGGCCTGTGCCGACGGCGATCCACCGGTCGACCGTGCGGATCACCCAGGGCGCGTCACCGGCCGTGGCGGCGATGATGGTGGTGTAGTACGCCCAGGTCGCGACCGCGTACGGGTCCTCGGGGCCGTTCCACTCGTCGATCATGGTCCCGGCCCTGTCGACGTCGCCGTGCAACGCGGTCACGACGGCCCGCCAGCCGGGCCACTCGCCGGAGACGTCCCGCCGGATCGGGGTCTCGCTGTGCGAGGAGACGACGCCGTCGAGGACGGCGGGGTTGTTGCCCTCGAAGCACCGGTACGCCTCGCCGATGTTGCCGACGTCCCACTGGTGCAGGCCCCACGCCTGCCTGCCGTACACCCGCAGGACCGGGTCGGCGGACGCCTCGCCCTGGTCGTGCAGGCGGCGCACCAGGCGTTCGCGGTCCCACTCCAGGAAGGTGTACGCCCCGAACAGGCGGGCGAACAGGAGACCGGCGGCCTCCACGTCCCGACCGAGTCGGCGGGCCAGGAGTTCCGCCCGTTCCAGCAGGTCGAACGTGGTCCCGCCGTACCCGGCCTGCCTGCGCGGGGCGATGGCGAGCAGGGAGAGGGCGGAGAGCTCCAACTCCGGCAGCCCGGCCGTGCGGGCCATCTGGGCGGCGGCCTGGAGGTGCCGGTCGGCGGAGGCGAATGCGAGCTTGGTCGCCGCGCGACGGCCCGCGCGCTTCAACGCCTCCGCGGTCCGCACCAGGTCGGCGAGCGGACCGGCGGCTTGGAGGTGGTAGGCGAGGCGTTCGATGACGGACTCGTCGTCCGCGTGCCGTTCCTCGAGCGCGTCGGCGATGCGCAGGTGCAGCCGCATCGCCTGGCGCTGCGCCGTCGTCCCGGTGATCGACTCGCGGACCAGGTCGTGCGAGAAGCGCACCGCGAACGGGTCCGCCGCCGTCGGTTCGAGCAGACCGCGGGCCCGCAGCGGTTCGAGGTGGTCGAGGCAGTCGGCGACCTCGACGCCCGCGGCGTGGGCGAGCAGGCCGAGGTCGACGTCGCGGCCGATGAGCGCGGCGATCCGCAGCACGTCGCGGGCGTCGTCGTCCAGGTCGGCCAACCGGTCGCGGACGACGTCGCGCACGGTGGACGGCACGCCGCCCGCCGGGGCCGACGCGTCGCCGAGCAGCCGGGACAGCTCGCGGACGAAGAACGGGTTGCCCGACGTGCGGGCGTGGATGGTGCGGGCGACGTCCGCGCCGGGTTCGTCGCCGGTTTCGCGGCGGATCAGCTCGACCACCTCGGTCAGGCTGAGCGAGCCGAGCCGGACCCGGCGGTGACCCGGCAGGCGGCCCACGGCGGCCAGGACGCGGGACAGGTCGGAGCCGGGCACGGGGGCGCGGTCGCGCAGCGCGCCCATGACCGCCGTCCCCGCGGGCTGCCGGGCCGCCAGGTGCCCGAACAGCTGGAGCGACGCGGCGTCGGCCCAGTGGAGGTCGTCGACGACGAGCAGCACGGGCCGTTGCCGCGCGGCGTGGCCGACGACGGTGACGACCTCCTCGAACAGCCGGAACTGGGCCCGGCCGCCGGACGCCGGTTGCTCGCCGCGGTCGTCCCGCGCTTCGAGCAGACCGCCGAGTTCGCCGCCCAGCCACTTCTCCCGCACGGGCACGGGCAGGCTGTCGAGGATCGTGGTCAGCGCTTGCTCCCACGGCCACATCGACGGCGCGCCGTCACCCTCCAGGCAGGTGGTCCACACGACGAGCGCGCCGCGGTGGTGCGCGTCCGCGGCGACTTCCTGGAGGAGGCGGGTCTTGCCGACGCCCGGTTCGCCTTCGACGACCCCGAGCCCGGTGCGGCCCGCGAACGCCGCCTCCACGGCGTGCCGCAGCACGGCGAGTTCCTCGGTCCGCCCGACCAGACCGGCCGGACCCGGTGTCGGCGGGCCGACGTCCGTGCCCGCCTCGAACGCCGGGGTCTGCGTGAGCACCCGCAGGTAGGCGTCCTGCAACGCCGGGCCGGGGTCGATGCCGAGGTCGTCGGCCAGACGGTCCCGGAGCTCGCGGAACGTCGACAGCGCCTCGGCCTGCCGTCCGGTGGCTCCGAGCAGTGAGACGAGGGCCGCCTGGACGGATTCCCGGAACGGGGCCATCCTCGCCGCCAGCCGCACCGCCGGGAGCACCCGCTCCGGCCGCCGCAGCGACAGGGCCAGGTCGGCGGCGGCCTCGCAGGCGGCGTGGAACTCGTCGTCGAGGGCGGAGAAGACCGCCATCGCGGCCGTCCCGTGGGTGAACCCGTCGCCCGCGGGGCCCTGCCACAGGCCGAGCGCCTCGACGTAGTGGTCGAGCGCCTCCTCGGGGTGCCGCCGCGCCACGGCCTGCTCGGCGGCGTCGACGAGGTCCCGGAACGCGACCAGGTCCAGCACGTCGGGGCCCGCGGTGAACAGGTAGGCGTTGCCGCGCCGCTGGAGGTACGAGCCCGAGCCCCGCGCGGGGTTCAGGGGTTCGAGCAGCCGCCGCAGCGCGCCGACGTACTTGTGGATGATGTTGAGCGCGCTGGTGGGGACCTCGTCGCCCCACACCAGGTCGATCAGCTCGCTCGTCGTGACCGGGCGGCCGACGCGGGCCAGGAGCAGGGCCAGCAGGTACGCCTGCTGGCGTGGCCCGGCGTCGAGTTCGACGCCGTCGCGCCACACCCGGACCGCGCCGAGGACCACCAAGCGCGGGGTCACGGGAGGGCGGCGGGCGTGCGGGCGTCCACACCGGACCGCCGCGTGACCAGCCTGCCGAACCCGGCCGCCGTGAAGAACATCACGATGCCGTACACCGTGCCGGGGATCGCCATGCCCGCGTTGTTCAGCAGCGCCGGGCTCAGTGCGATCGTGATGGCGAACGCGGTGTTGTGGATGCCGATCTCGAACCCGGACGCGGTGGCCGCGCGGTGGTCGACGCCCGCGAGGCGCGGCACGCCGTAGCCGATCAGCAGGCTCACGAGGTTGAACGCCAGCACGGCGGGTCCTATCGCGACGAAGTAGTCGGCCAAGTCGTCGCGTGCCCCGTAGAGCACGGCGGCGATGGCCACGACCAGGACCACGACGGACAGCACCCGCACTGGCCGGGTGAGCCACCGCGCGAGTTCGGGCGCTCGGACGCGTACGAGCATCCCGGCCGCGACCGGCACGAGCACGATCGTGAAGACCTGCACCACCTTGCCGAACGGCAGACCGACCTCGGCGTCGTCGGACAGGAAGTACCCGGCGGACAGGTTCACCACGATCGGCATGGTCACCACGACCAGCACCGAGTTGATCGCGGTGAGCGTCACGTTCAGCGCGACGTGCCCGCCGAACAGGTGGCTGAACAGGTTCGCCGTCGGCCCGCCCGGCGACGCCGCGAGCAGCATCATCCCGACCGCCGCCTCCGGCGGCAGCCGGAACGCGAGCACCAGCGCGAAGCAGAGGACCGGCAGCAGCACGAGCTGGCACAGCAGCGAGACCACGACCGCCTTCGGGTGCCTGCCCACCAACCGGAAGTCGGCCGCCGTCAGGCCGAGGCCCAATCCGAACATGACGACGCCGAGGGCGAACGGCAGGCCGGCCAGGAGCCAGGGGGAGTCCATGGGCGACCATTCTCCGCCAACTCCGCCGCCGGTCAACACGCCCGTTTCCGGGTCAGTGGCCGTCCACTGGCTCACGATCGCCGTTCACTGTTCGTCCAGTGCGCGTTCGTACCTTGGGGTTCGCCGGGACCGAAGTCGGGTCGAACGAACGACCACGACCTCCCGATCCGCACCGAGGAGCGTTCGATGCCCACCCCCGTGAGTCGGCAGACCGTCGACCTGACCGCCTACCCGGACCTCATCGTCCTGTACCTGGGCATGAGGGTGAACCACCTGTACGGGATCCGGACCTTCTTCAGCTTCGGCCGGAAGATCGGCCAGTCCGTCGCCGACCAGCCCGACGGACTGCTGCTGCACGAACCCGTGTACTACTCGATCTTCCCGATGAACATGGGGATGCGGCAGTACTGGCGGGACCTCCCGTCGTTGCTCGACTTCGCCCGGTCCGAGCCGCACCGCCAGTGGTGGCTGGAGTTCCTGAAGAACTCCGGCGGCACCGGTTTCTGGCACGAGACGTACTCGGTCAAGGGCGGGATGGAAGCCGTCTACGACGACGTGCCCAAGCCGCTGGGGTTCGGGCGCTTCGCCGGGCTCCAGCGCGCCCGTGGCCCGATGTTCGGCTCGGCGTCCCGCCTCGGCCGCTCCGACGCGGGCCGCGCGGTGCTGAGCGAGAAGGACCTCTACGACTCCTGAGGTCGGTGAGCCCGCCGGGCGGCGGCGAGCACGAGCGGTGCCGCGAGCCAGCACAGGTACGCGCCGGTGCCGGTGGTCAGGAACGAGACGGGGATGGACAGGGCGAAAACAGCGGCCAGGCAGATGCTGCGCACCTGGCTCTGGGCGAACTCCGGGGGTGCGAGGGCCGTGCGGTGCAGGTGTTCGCGGCGGATCTCGCGGACGATGAGCGCGAACGACGTGGACGCGAGGACCTGCACGAGCGCGTAGAAGCCGAACCGCGGTGGGAAGGCGCTGTCGGCGGTGAGCACGCGGGTGGCGAAGGGCATGAGGACCTGCATGAACAGCCACACCAGGGTGAGGCTGGTCAGGCGGGGGCTCAGCGAGTCGACGTGGCGGAAGATCTCGTGGTGGGCGCGCCAGTGGGCGGCGATGACCGTGAAGCTGAGCGCGAAGGCCAGGTACTCGGTGCCGTGGGTCAGCGCCGAGCTCAGCACGGCGTCGGTGGTGTCGCCGGTGGGGACGGGGAGTTCCAGTGCCAGCAGGGTGAGGGCGATCGCGATCACCGCGTCGACGAACGTGGTGAGCCGGTCGGCGGCGACCGCTCGTGCTTGGTCGGTTTCCATGGCGGGCTCAGGCCGCGACGGGCTGGGGCGCGGCGGCGGCCAGGCGCTGGGACCGCACGGCGAGGACGATCATGACTGCGGGGATCAGCAGGTCGTTGACGAGGACGCCGCCGGTGTTGCCGGGGGCGTGGTCGCCGTTCGCGAACCACTGGTAGACGTGGCCGACGAGCGCTCCCCACAGGAACATGCCCGCGCCGAGGCCGATCGTGATGCGCTCGCGGGCCGACGCCGAGGCGGCGCGGAAGCCCATGACGGCCAGTCCGAGGTTGGCGAAGGCGATCTCGAAGAGGAACGGCGTCCGGGGGAAGCCGATGGCGGTGGCCATCACGTCCGGGAAGGCCAGGAACGCGACCGTCATCCACAGGCTGCCGATGCCGAAGGCGCCGATGGCCCACCAGCGCTGCCAGATCTCCAGCCGCTCCTGGGCGGAAGTGGCGCGGCGGCCCCGCAGGTAGGCGCCGAGGGCCGGGACCAGGATCCAGACCAGGGGAAACGCTGATTGGGCGAGGTAAGCGAAGGAGTTCATGGGTTGAGTCTTGCATGGTTAACATTAACCAGTCAACACTCTGTTAGGCTGGAGATGTGGACGACGGACTCGCAGACCTGCTGCACCGCGTGGTCATGCTGCTGGGCGAAGCGGCCCGGCGGCGCACCGACGACCGGGACGGCCTGACCTACAGCCAGATACGGCTGCTCGGCACGCTGGAGGACATCGAACCGACGACGCAGCACCGCTTGGCGCAAGCGCTGTCGGTGTCGGACCCGGCGATCAGCCGCGCCCTGCGCCCCTTGGAGGAGGACGGCCTGGTGCAGGTCGTCGTCGACCCCGACCACGCACGCCGCCGCCTGGTCACGCTCACGGACGCCGGCCGAAAAGCCTTCCACACCACCGGGAAACCGCTCTACGACGAGTTCCGCGCCGGACTCGTCGCCGCCGGGTTCCCCTACGAGCGCTACCTCGCGGACACCCTCCGACTGGCCGAGATCCTCGAATCCGACTGATGCCTCGGGGCGGTCGTGACCACCCCGAGGCTCCTCGGCTAGTTCGCGCAGTCGGCCGGTGGTGGGCCGGATGGGGGTGGGGTGTCGGACAGGAAGCCGGAGACGAACGTGCGGACCTCGGTCGGGTCGACGGCGAGCGCCATGCCGGACGGGGTCTCGGTCTGCTCGCCGTGGGGGATCGTGAGGGTGTGGACGGCCGCGTTCGGGACCAGGTCGGACACGAACGCGAGCAGGTTCCAGGTCGGGTCGGTGTGGACGCCGGACTTGACCGCGTCGAGCACGGCGGTGACCTTGGCCTGGTCGTGCAGGACGGCGGGGTCGAGGACCTTGGTCGCCAGCGAGCGCAGGAACGCCTGCTGGCGGAGGACGCGGTCCAGGTCGCCGTTGGTCAGGCCGTGGCGTTGGCGGAGGAACGCCAGCGCCTGGTCGCCGGAGAGGGTCGACCTGCCCGCGGGCAGGTCCACGCCGGAGAACTCGTCCTTCGCCGGGGCCGTGAGGCAGACGTCCACGCCGCCCACGGCCGTGCTGACCGCGGCCACGGCGGCCATGTCGACGGTCGCGTAGTGGTCCACGCGCTGGCCCGTGACGGCCTCGACCGCGCGCACGAGGTCCTCCGGTCCGCCCGCGGTGCTGAGCTTGGCCATGCCGCGGCCGGGCACGTCCACCCACGAGTCGCGGGGGAGCGAGACCGCGTTGATCGTGCCGTTCACGCCGACGCGGGCGAGCACCACGGAGTCGGCGAAGCCCTGGTCGTCCACGCCCGCCACCAGGACGGTGCGGGGTTCGGCGGGCGTGGCCGCTTCCAGTGGCGCGGTGCGGGGTGCGGAGGGCGTGGTCAGGACCACGGCCGCGACCACGGCGGCGACCGTCGCGCCGACGACCGCGAGCAGGGCCAGCGGACGGCGGCCGGACCGCTTGCCGTGCAGCGCGGCCAGCACCGTCCGGGAGTCGACCGCCTCGGCGGCCTCGGCGGCGACGGCCTCGCGGATGAGGGCTTCCTGCTCGGTCATCGCAGCACCTCCGACGGGCTGGTCTCGTTGACGCGCAACGTGTGCAGGGCTCGCGAGAGGTGGCTGCGCACGGTTCCCTCCGAGCAGCCGAGCACCTGGCCGATCTCGGCGGTGGTGGCGTCCTCGTAGTAGCGCAGGACGATCGCGGCCCGCTGCTTGCGCGGGAGGACGGCGATCCGGGCGCGCATGGCGTCCCGTTCGGCGTGCCGCTCGGCGGGGTCGGCCACGGTGGGGGAGAGCTGTTCGAGCGCGGCGTGCGTCGAGGTGACGTCACGGCGGGCGCGCAGGCGGCGCCACGACAGGTAGTCGTTGGTCACCATCCTGCGCACGTAGAGGTACGGCGCGTCCATGGCGCCGATCCGGCCCCACCGGGACCGGGCGCGCACGAGCACGTCCTGCACGATGTCCTGCGCGAGGTGCTTGTCGCAGGTGATGGCCGTGGCGTAGCGCAAGAGCCGATCGAGACGATCGGCGACGAACTGGTCGTAGCCGTCCCGCACGTCTTCCCCTTCTGTCGAGGTGGTCGCGTTTGCGGTCGGGAAACCCCTCGACCGGGCTCGACCGTTGAACCGTCTCAAGGTGACGTGCGTCACATCTGTCGCCGAGGCGTCTCGCCCCTCACCCTCTCAGCCGCGGCGGCCCTCTGCCGCGGAGGGTGATCGCCGACCCGCGATCGAGCGGGGTCCACTTGAGACGTCCACGGTGGAGTGACCCAGGACACGCTCGATCCCCGTGAACCGTTTCCGGCGCGGGCTCGTGTCTCCACTGCAACGGAACAGGCTCACGAAAATCCTTGAGGGAGAACCACAATGGCCACTTACCACGTCGTCAGCGAGGACATCCAGGAGTCCGCCGGTTGGCTGAAGCAGAACATGCAGACGCTGCTGGACGGCATGACGCAGGCCAAGAGCAAGATCGACGCGCTGATCCAGGGCGGCTACAACACGCCGCAGGCGCAGGCGAAGTTCGGTCCGTACTTCGAGGAGTACAAGACGAGCGTCGACCAGACGTTGCAGGGCATGGAAGGCATCAGCCAGTACCTGGAGCAGGTCGGCACCGCCTTCGAGGACACCGACTCCCAGACCGCCAACGCCCTCCAGCGTTGAGGTAGGTCACTAAGGGCCACGTGGCGAGTTCTGGCCACGTGGCCCTTGTCGTTCCCGTCAACCCGCCCCGCCCGAGGGATTCGCCATGCGCTTCGTTCTGACCACGGTGGACACCGCGGCCACCGTCACCGACCACGTGCTCGACGCCGAACCGGACAGCACGGTCGGCGAGCTGTCCCACGTGCTCGCCCGCGGTGGCAGGAGGCCGGTGCTCTACGTCGCCGGCGCACCGCTGGACCCGCAGCTCACCCTGCGCGACTCGCCGGTGCGGCAGGGGTCCGTGGTCGGCCTGGACCGACCGGTCGCCGCCGTCGGCGTCGAGGAGCGCGGCCTGGTGGAGGTGCGGGTGGTCAGCGGGCCCGGCGCGGGCGCCGTGCACCGGCTCGACATCGGCGAGCACCTGATCGGGACGGCGAACGCCTGCCGCGTGCGCATCGCCGGTGAACCGGCCGATCCACCGGTGAGCGCGCGCCTGAGGCTGTTCCCGGACGGTCGGTGCGAGCTCGTCCCGGTCTCCAAGCAGCGGATCCTGCTCGAACGCGACGAGGTCACCGGGCCGACGCCGTGGCCGTTCACCGCCCAGCTGGCCATCGGCCGGGTGCTGCTGTCGGTGTCGCGACCGGTGCCGCCGGACGCCGCGCTGCAACCCTCCGAGGACGGCACGGGGCTCGACTACAACCGGCCGCCACGCCTGCTGCCACCGCCGCGCGTCACGCAGTTCCAGTTGCCGGGCAAGCCGAAGCCACCGGAACGCCGGGCGCTGCCGCTGATCGCCGCCGCGTCACCGGTGGTGATGTCCGGCGCGATGTTCGTGTTCACCGGCAACCCGTTGACGCTGCTGTTCGCGCTGCTGTCGCCGTTGATCATCATCGGCAACCAGATCAGCAACAAGCGCCAGGGCCAGGTCTCCTACCGCGAGCAGCTCGCCGCGTACGAGTCCAAGAAGGAGCGGATCGACGCCGCCGCGCGTGAAGCGCTGGTGCTGGAGCGCACCGCGCGCCGGTACAACTTCCCCGATCCCGCCGACGTGCTGCTGACCGCGACCGGCCCGCGCCGCAGGCTGTGGGAACGGCGCCGGTCGGACCCGGACTACCTGGAACTCCGCGCGGGGACCGCGGACCTGCCCTCCGAGGTCGTGCTGCGCGACCCCGAGCAGGACGAGCACAAGCGCGAGGTCCGCTGGGACGCGTTCGACGTCCCGGTGACGATTCCCCTGCGGGAGCACGGGGTTCTCGGTGTCGCCGGTGGGCAGGTCGCCTACGTGGTGGCGCGGTGGCTGGTGGCGCAGGCCGCCGCGCTGCACAGCCCGGAGGACCTCCAGCTCTACCTGCTGACCGGGCCGCAGGGCGAGGCGCAGTGGGCGTGGACCCGTTGGCTGCCGCACCTGGCGCCGCGCGTCGGCGAGGACACCATGGCCACCGTCGGCACGAACGCGACGACGGTCGCCCGCCGCATCGCCGAGCTGAGCCAGCTCATCTCGTCCCGCGCGGGGGCGAAGTCCGCGCAACGCGACGTTCTTGTCGTGCTCGACGGGTCGCGCAGGCTGCGGTCGCTGCCGGGCATTCCGCAGATCCTGCGGGACGGCCCGGCCGTCGGCGTGTACGCGATCTGCGTCGACAGCGAGGAGAGGCTGCTGCCGGAAGAGTGCCAGGCGGTCGTGGTCGAACAGCCGGACGGGCGGGTTCGCGTCGGTCGCAACAGGTTCGCGCCCGTGCCGGACGTGCGGCCGGACCTCGTGCCGTACGAGTGGTGCCGGACGGTGTCCCGAGCACTGGCGCCGGTGCGCGATGTCGGCGGCAAGGAGGACGCGGGCGCGCTGCCGAACTCGAGCCGCCTGCTCGACGTGCTGTCGCTCGAACCCCCGACCGCGGACGGGGTCGCCGCGCGCTGGACGAGCGGTGGCCGCACGACCACCGCGGTGCTGGGCGAGTCGCTGGACGGCGCGTTCGCGCTCGACCTCAAGCGGGACGGGCCGCACGCGCTGGTCGCGGGCACCACCGGTTCCGGCAAGTCCGAGTTGCTGCAAACGCTGGTGGCCTCGCTCGCGGTCGCGAACCGGCCGGACGCCATGACGTTCGTGCTCGTCGACTACAAAGGCGGCAGCGCGTTCAAGGACTGCGTGTCCCTGCCGCACACCGTCGGCATGGTGACCGACCTCGACACGCACCTCGTGAGCCGGGCGCTGACCTCGTTGTCCGCTGAGCTGAAGCGGCGCGAGCACATCCTGGCCGACGCGGGCGCGAAGGACATCGACGACTACGTGCTGCTGCTCGACCGCGATCCGGCGCTGCCGCAGATGCCGCGGCTGCTGATCGTGATCGACGAGTTCGCCTCGATGGTCCGCGACCTGCCCGACTTCGTGACGGGCCTGGTCAACATCGCGCAGCGCGGCCGGTCGCTCGGCATCCACCTCGTGCTCGCCACGCAGCGGCCGGGCGGTGTCGTCTCGCCGGAGATCCGCGCCAACACGAACCTGCGGATCGCCTTGCGCGTCACGGACTCCAGCGAGAGCCAGGACGTGCTGAACGGACCGGACGCCGCGTCGATCTCCAAGTCGACGCCCGGCCGCGCGTACGTCCGGTTGGGACAGTCGTCGCTGGTGCCGTTCCAGGCAGGCCGAGTCGGCGGTTTCCGGCCCGGCGCCCGCACGACGCAGCGGGCGCTGCCGTGGCTCTACCCGCTCAGCTGGCCCGACCTCGCGCTGTCCACGCCCACCAAGCCGCGGACG
>NZ_JBHYHC010000147.1:0-22045 GCF_042738955.1 Umezawaea sp. NPDC059074 | reverse complement strand
CAGTCACGAACTCGTCGGTGTAGGTCTTGGCCAGGTCGATGCTCTTGCCCTTCACGTCCGGGTTGAAGGCCTGGAGGATCTTGAGGTTCGTCGGGGGACCGTTGGGGGGCATGATCCCGGTGGGGTTGTAGATGCCCTTCTCCGCGTCCAGCGCCTTCACGTAGGCGTCCTTGCCGGACCCCGCGTAGTAGTCGGCGGGCATCTGGTCGGCGATCTCCGCGCCGGTGTGGTCCTGGATGAACTTCAGGGTCTTCACGTAGGCGTTGACGAGCTTCTGCACGGTCGCCGGGTTCTTGGTGACGTAGTCGGTGGTCATGTACAACGAGGTCGCCGGGTACTCGCCGCCCAGCTGCGCGGCCGTGCCCTCGGCCGAGCGCATGTCGAGCAGGATGTAGGCCGACCCGGTGGCCATCAGCGTGGAGACGGTGGGTTCGGTGGTCATCGCGCAGTCCACGTTGCCGTGCTGCATGGCGCCGATGAGGGTGTTGCCGGACTGCACGCCCACGCGGTGGACGCTCGTGGGGTCGACGCCGTTCTTCTGGGCGAGGTACTGGGTGAGGAAGTCGGTGGAGGAGCCGATGTCGGTGATGCCGAGGTTCTTGCCCGTCCAGTCGGCCGGGGACTTGATCTGGTCCTTCACCTCGTTGCGGCACAGCTCGACCTCGCCGGGCGTGGTGAGCATCGAGACCACGGATTCCAGCGACTGGCCGAGGCCCTGCAACGCGATGGTGTGGTCGTAGAACCCGCCGACGCCGTCGACCTTGCCCGCCACCATGTTCGTGGTGGCGTCGACGCCCGCGCCCTCGTCCTGCAACGTGACGTTGAGCCCCTGCTCCTGGTAGTAGCCGAGCCGCTGGGCGAGCATGAACGGCAGGTAGATCTGCTTGTTGAGGCCGCCGACCATGATGCTCACCGGCGTGCCGGAGCCACCGGAGCTGCTGCTGCCCGCCGATTGACTGGCCGTCGAGGCGCACCCGGACACCAGCAGCACCGCCGCCGAGGCCGCCGCGATCCAGACCTTTGTGGACACTGTGATCTCCTTCGATCGGGGGGGTCAGAGGTCGGGGCCCGCGAGCTGGGCGGGACGCCAGCGCAGCAGGCGGTGTTCGAGGCGGGTGATGAGCCACTCGGCGATGAGCGCGACGACGCCCATGATCACCATGGCGGCCCAGACGCCGTTGGCGTCGAAGGTCCCCTGGGCGTTCTTGATCAGCACGCCCAGACCGGCGTAACCGCCGAGGAACTCGCCGACGATGGCGCCGATCAGCGCGAAGCCGAAGCTCACGTGCAGGCTCGCGATGATCCAGGTGAACGCCGACGGCAGCACGACCTGCCGGGTGACCTGCCACTTGGAGGCGCCCAGGATGCTGGCGTTGGCGATGAAGTTCCGGTCCACCTCGCGGGTGCCCTGGAAGGCGTTGAAGAAGACGCCGAAGAACACCAGCACGATCACCAGCAGGATCTTGGACTCCAGCCCGAGCCCGAAGGCGAGCACGAACACCGAGCCGAGGACGATGCGCGGGATGGCGTTGAGGACCTTGATGAACGGGCCGAAGACGTCGGCGAGGAACCGAATCCGGCCGAGGGCGATGCCGCACACGATGCCGAGCGCGGTGCCGATGACGAAGCCGATCAGCGCTTCCTGCAACGTCGTGACGATCTGGTCGCCCAACGAGCCGATGGCGGTGCCCTCGGTGGTCCAGGTCCGCAACCGGTCGACGATGCCCGAGGGCACCCCGTAGAGGATGATCGAGCGCGGGTCGCCTTGGACGAGCAGTTGCCAGCCACCCAGCATCACGACCAGCACCGCGGCCTGCGTGGCGTGCACCAGGAGGCGCCGGGTGCGATGGCGGGCCCGGTACCGCGCCCCCGCGTCGGGGGTCGTGTCGGGCGCGGTGGCGTCCGCCTCCACGCCGGGGGTCGCGGTCGTCATGAGGCCTTCTTCCCGTCGAGCCGGGTGCTCTGCGTGTAGGCCACGTCGACCTCGGCGCGCAGCGCCTCCCAGATCCGCTGGTAGAGGTCCACGAACCGGGGGTCGAAGCGGATCTCCTGCACCACGCGGGGTCGTGGCAGGTCGATCGGAAACCGGGCCTTCACGGTGGCCGCCGGTCCAGCGGTCAGCACCACCACCGTGTCGGCCAGCGCGATGGCCTCCTCCAGGTCGTGCGTCACGAACACGACGGCGGGGCGGGTGAGATCCCACAGGGTCAGCAGCTCGGTCGACATCTTGGCGCGCGTCTGCACGTCCAGCGCGCTGAAGGGCTCGTCCATGAGGATCACCCGCGGTTCGGTGATGAGGTTCTGCGCCAGCGCGACCCGCTTGCGCATCCCGCCGGAGAGCTGGTGGGGGTAGCGGTCCTCGAACCCGGTGAGGCCGACGCGGCGGATCCAGTCGCGGGCGTCGTCGAGCGCCTGCCGCTTGGGCGTGCCGCGGAAGCGCGGGCCCGCGGATACGTTGTCCAGCACCGTCTTCCACGGCAGGATCGCGTCGGTCTGGAACATGAACCCGACGCCGGGCGTGATGCCGGAGACCTCTTGGCCGTGCACGAGGACGCTGCCCGCCGAGGGGCGTTCGAGGCCCGCCACGAGGGTGAGGGACGTCGACTTCCCGCATCCCGTCGGGCCGACGACGGCGCAGAACTCCCCCGGCGACACCTCGAGGTCCAGGTCGCGCAGTGCGGTGTAGGGGACTCCCCCGTCCGTGGCGAACCGCTTGGTCACCCCTCGCAGTTCGATCGCTGGTGCTCGTTTCGTCGCTGGCACTGTGCTCGTTCCTCCCGGTCCGGCGCGGCGGTGTGGGAACGGACGGTAGGAGTGGCGGCGGCGACCGGAGAAGGTTGCGTGCGATACCCGCGGAGCTGTGCGTTTGCGCGGTTTTTGCTCGTATTGCTCAGGTTCCGGCCGGACTAACCGGACGATTGCCCCGCCGCGCTTGGCAGGGCCGATCCCGCGTGGTGTCATGCGAACGCCCCTACGACCAGTGGCAGAGCGGAGCGGTCATGTGGCGATCGCGGTCGCTGGCGTCGCGGATCCTGCTGGCGGTGCTCGGCATCCTGGTCGTCACGACGGCCGCCGGCGCCCTGCTGTACGTGAAGCTGACCGGGGAGACCCTGGACCGGCAGTACGAGCAGCGCGCGCTGGGCATCGCCTCGGCCGTGGCGCAGAACGCGGAGATCCGGGACGCGCTCGTCCAGGGCGACCCCGCGCACGTGATCCCCGCCGTCGCCGAGCGGGTCCGGGTGGGCAGCGGCGCGGCGTACGTCGTGGTGACCGACCGCACCGGGCTGCGCTTCTCGCACCCCAACCCGGCACTGGTGGGCCTGCGGATCGAGGAGCCCGTCGTCGCGCTGGACGGCAACGGCCACGTCGGCATCGACAACGGCAGCCTGGGCCGGTCGGCCAACGGGCGGGCCCCGCTGCCCGGCGCGGACGGCTCGATCGTCGGCCAGGTGTCCGTGGGCATCCTGGAGGAGCAGGTGTCCGGCGAGGTGTTCGACGCCGCGCTGTGGGTGGCCCTGTACTCGACGCTGGCGCTGGCCGTCGGCGTGCTCGCCTCGTGGCTGCTGGCACGGGGGGTCAAGCGCGTCACCTTCGGCCTGGAGGTGGCCGAGATCGTGTCCCTCCTCCAGGAGCGGGAGGCGATGCTGCACGGCATCCGCGAAGGTGTCGTGTGCGTGCGGCCCGACGGCCGGGTCGACGTCATCAACGACGAGGCCCGGCGGCTGCTGGGCCTCACCGGCACGGCCCGCGGCAGCCGGGTCGACGAGCTGCTGCCGCCGGGACGCCTGCGCGACCTGCTGGTCGAGGGGTCGGGCGCGGAGGAGTTGGTGCTCACCGACGAGTGGCTGCTGGTGGTGAACCGGATGCCGGTGGTGCTGGGCGGTCGTGACATCGGCTCGGTGATCACGTTGCGGGACCGCACCGAACTGGAGGGGCTGATCCGCGAGCTGCACGCCCTGACCGGGCTGACGACCGCGCTGCGCGCCCAGGAGCACGAGTTCAGCAACCGGCTGCACGTGCTGGCCGGGCTGCTCGGACTGGGCGAGTACGGCGAGGCCACCCGGTTCCTCGCGGAGATCACCGAGACGTCCCCGTCGCAGGGCGACGACCTGCGCACGCGCGTCGCCCCACCGGAACTGGCGGCGCTGCTGCTCGCGAAGGTGACGATCGCGGCGGAACGCGCGGTGCGGCTCACCGTCAGCGCGGACTCCCACCTGGACCGGCCGTCCGCGGAGACGAGCGCGCTGCTGACCGTGCTGGGCAACCTCGTCGACAACGCCATCGACGCCGCCGCGACCCTGCCCGGTCCGCGGGCGGTGGACGTGCACCTGGCCGACGAGGGGGGCGAAGTGCGCATCGTCGTCACCGACACCGGGCCCGGTGTCCCGCCGGACGCCGTGCACGAGATCTTCGCGGACGGCTACTCGACCAAGTCCTCGCGCGGTGTTGCACGCCGCGGTCTGGGGCTGGCGCTGGTGTTCCGGCTGGTGCACCGCGCGGGCGGGTCGATCGACGTCGGCTCCGGCCCCGGCGCGCGGTTCGAGGTCCGGATCCCCACGTCCGCGCGGGCCGACCGGTCGTTGGAGGGAGTCGGATGATCAGGACCCTCGTGGTGGACGACGACTTCCGCGTGGCGCGCATCCACGCGGCGAGCATCGCGCGCGTCCCCGGTTTCACCTGCGTCGGCGAGGCCCACACCGCCGCCGAGGCCAGGCGGGCGGTCGCCGAGCTGAACCCCGAACTGCTGCTGCTGGACATCTACCTGCCCGACGACGACGGCCTCTCCGTGCTGCGCGGCCTGAACTCCGCCGAGGGCTCCGCGCCCGACAGCATCGTGATCACCGCCGCGCGCGACCTCGACACCGTGCGCACCGCCATGCACCTGGGCGCGGTGTACTACCTGGTGAAGCCGTTCGGCTTCGAGCAGCTCCGCACTCAACTGGAGGCCTACCGCCGGTGGCGGCAGGAGACCAGCGGCGGCGGTGACGCCGACCAGGCCACCGTGGACGCCCTCTACGACCTGCTGCGCGGACCACGGCCGAACGCCGCGCGAACCCCACGCCCACCGACGATGCAGAAGATCCTCGACGCCGTGCTCGCCTCGCCCGAGCCGATCGGCGCCAGCGCGTTGGCCGAAGGGCTCGGCGTCAGCAGGCCCACAGCGCAGCGCTACCTCAGCGAACTGCACCGCAGGGGCGTGATCCGCCTCCACCTGGAGTACGGCGGCGCGGGCAGACCCGTGCACCGCTACGGGCCCGCCGTTCGAGCGGACCACGGATTCCGCTGACCACCACCGCGGAGGCCTTTACGAGTAGGAGCCCTGCGAGTCGTGCATCTGCGTCTCCAGCATCACCCGGTCGAAGCGCCCGGCCTCCAGGTCCTCGCGGGGGATGATCCAGTACAGGCTCGCGTCGTAGCCGTCGGGCTGGGTTCCCGTCGTCCACGATGCCAGCAGCCGCCAGTCGTCCGAGTCGTGGGTCCGCCACTCCGAGTTCTGGACGCACGGGTCGTCCTGGACGCCGTCGCTGTGGCCGCCCAGCAGGAAGACCGCGTCCTTGAGGAACTCGTCCGACGCGAACGACCCGAGGTCGTGCTCGTCGAACAGCGCCCGGTGGTCCTCGTCCAGGGCGATCGCCGGTTCGTTCTCCTCCGGCAGGGTCCACCGCCGCAGGTAGCGCAACGGGTAGGGCTCGCGAACGTGGTCCGCGACGTCCGGCGACTCGGGCGGAACCCGTTCGGCCGTCGGCGTGCCCGCGGGGACGTGCAGCACCCGGCAGCCCAGCTCCGACGCCCCGGCCGTGCTCCACCCCTCCTCCACGTCGCCGAAGATCAGCAGGGTGCCGTCGGGAGGCAGCGGGAGGCCGGGCAGGTCCCGTGGCAGGGCCGCGAGGTCGAGGGAGGCCACGAAGTGGGGGTAGCCGTTCCACTCGACGTCCGCGGGGAGCCGCGGCCGCCCACCGAACCGGCCCGCGACCACCGCGTCGGACGACGCGGGATCGGTCTCGTCGAGCTGGCTGAACTCCAGCTGCACGCGGGCGAATCCGAGCCACCAGTCGACGACGGACTCGGGAACCCCGCTCGCGAGTGCGCTCCGGCGAGGACCCTGAAGATCGTTCATGGCCGAAAACCCTACCGGTCAGTGCTGCGGCGGCGTGCTGGAGAGGAAGTCGTCCAGCACCACGGGGGTGAGGCCGTCCTGGCGGGCGCGGTTGAGGAACGCGAGGTAGTCGTCGGCGAAGGAGTTGCGGAAGTGCATGAGCACGATGTCGCCCGCGACGAGCTTGCCGCCCGACTGGAACTGCACGACGCCGTCGTTGACGGTGGCGGTCCACAGCACCAGGGCGGTCATGCCGCAGTCGGCGGCGGCCTTGCGGGTGGCGCGGTCGTAGCTGCCGTACGGCGGCCGGAACAGGGTCGGGCGCGCGCCGAAGCTCGTGGTGAGGAAGTCGGCGTTGCCGCAGATCTCCTGCCTCTGCGTCTCGTACGGCTTGCCCGCGAGGTTGGGGTGGGTCGAGGTGTGCGCCTGCACCGACGCCTTGAGCTGCGTCCGGAAGGGCTTGAAGTAGTCGTCGTGGCCGTCGACGTACCTGGAGTTGAGGAACAGCGTCGGCCGCACCCCGGACAGCCGGATCAGCTCCAACGCCTGCGGGTGCCGGACCGCGCCGTCGTCCATGGTGATGAACACGTACGGCTTGTCGGTCTCGATGTGGCGGACCACCGGTGCGAGACCGTCGGTGGTCGGGGGCACGACGGCCTGGGGCGTGCCGAACGAGTAGGGCTGGGTGAACACCGGGACCGTCGTGCCACCAGGACCGGGCAGGGCGGTCGGCTGGGTCGTGGTGGTGGTCGTCGACGGCGTGGCGGACGGCTGCTCCTCCGGCCGCGCCGTCTGGTTGGCGGGCGTCCGGGCACATCCCACGAGCACCAGGGACACCACAGCCGCGAACACCGGCATGTACTTGCGCACTGAACAACCTTCTGTCGAGACTTCCCCCCGAGGGCGTGCATCCGCAGTGAACACGCACGAGGTGTCCGGCAGGTTGCACGCCCCTCGCCGCGACCGGTTCCCTTCCGCGGCGTCCTGGAGTACCCTACAGCTTCTATTCGCGAATAGAAGATCAAGTGCCAGGACCCGGCGGCCCGCGACGACGTCCGACCCGACACGGGCCGGACGACCCACGCCCGTGCCGGGAAGATTACCGCGAACCCGAATCAGGACGTGACCCACAAATAGGCGAATTCCATTCCGCGCGACCCTTCGAGAAGTTCGACAGGGCCGCGCCATCGCCATGCCCGGAATTCGAGGCCCGCACAGCGCGGCGGTAATCAGTACCGATCAGTTCACCACTATCACGATAAGATAACGCAATCGATATCGAGGCGCGTCCCCCGGCGTTTCACCCGTAGTTCCGGTTGTCCCCCGCCCACGGGCGGATCAGTGGTACTGCCAACGAGGTGACAACCCATGACGCGATTCGCGAGGCGCCACCAGTTCTCCCCGCGCGCGAAAGTGACAGCCGGTGCGGCAGGTCTCGCACTCGTGATCGGACTGACGGTCGTGATCTCCGGGTCGGGCGACCCCGGAACCGCGCAGGCGGACGCCGCGGACAAGTCGCTGTTCGTCGACATCACCACCGTGAAGCCCAACGTGAAGAAGGCCAAGCAGCAGGCGAACGCCAGCACCGGGACCTTCACGGTCGACTGCGGCCTGAACGAGAACGGGCACTTCAACCCGGACAACTTCATCGCCGCGCCCGGCGTCCAGAACGGCGCCCAGCACCTGCACGACTACGTCGGCAACCTCACCACCGACGCCAACTCGAACGACAAGAGCCTGCTGGCGGGTGGGACGACCTGCGCGAACGGCGACCAGTCCGCCTACTTCTGGCCGGTGGTCCGGATCGACAAGGGACAGGCCGAAGCGGCGGCCGCGGCCTCCGCCGACGCCGCGGCCACCACCACCGACCCCGCGGCCGCCGATGCCACCACCACCGACGCGGCCGCCGCGGGCAACGCCGCCGTCGACCCAGCCGCTGTCGACCAGGCGACGGCGGACGTGGCCGCGGCGGACGCCGCCCTCTCCGCGGCGCGGAAGAAGGGCGACAAGACGGCGATCAAGGCCGCGCAAGCCGACAAGGCGCAAGCCGACAAAGCCCTGGCCGACGCCAAGACCGCGGCAGGCGCCAAGGCGGCGGCCGACCCCGCGACCACCACCGCCAACCCCCCGACCACCACCGACCAGGCCGCGGCCGCCGCGGGCAACGGGCAGAAGAAGAACCAGGGGAAGGCCAAGAAGGGCGGCAAGGCGCAGGGCGCGGGCACCGGCAAGGACCAGGTGCTGGACGGCAACGACGGCGAGGTCCAGGAGCCGAAGGTCGCGGACATCACCTTCCGCGGCAGCCCGGTCGGCGACGTCGTGGCGATGCCGCAGTTCCTGAAGATCCTCTACGGCGACGCCAAGCGCTCCGTCAACGGCGACAAGAACACCAAGGCGTCCTGGACCTGCACCGGGTTCGAGGACAAGGTGCTGCTGACCAAGTACCCGATCTGCCCGAACGGCAGCAAGGTGAAGCGGATCCACGACTTCCCGAGCTGCTGGGACGGCAAGAACACCGACAGCGCCAACCACCGCGACCACATCGCGTTCCCGGACGCCAACGGCAAGTGCGCCAAGGGCTTGAAGGCCGTCCCGCAGCTGCGGATCAGCCTCACCTACGACATCCCCGCCGACGTCCAGAAGGCCGGGCAGTTCAAGGTCGACTCGTTCCCGGCCGAGAAGCACGACCCGCTGACCGACCACGACGACTTCGCCAACGTGATGTCGAAGCAGCTCATGAACCAGGTCGTGGACTGCGTCAACTCCGGCAAGACCTGCAAGTAGCCCGTGAGCGGGTGGGCGGTCGGCCGCCGCCCACTCGCGCGGGCCGGGCGGACTTCATCGAGCGGAAGAGGGTGGACGCGGTGCGCGTTTCGGATGTTCCAGAGTGCTACGTGACGTCGGCGCGGAAGGCGTCGCGCAAGCTGACCCTGCTCTACGACCACGTCCTGGCCCCCGCGGGCCTGCGGTCGACCCAGTTCTCGATCCTCGCCGAGTTGAACGCGCTCTCCCGGTTCCCGCCGACGATGGGCAGGCTCGCCGACGTGCTGGTGCTCGACCGCTCCAGCCTGGGCCACTCCCTCCGCCCGCTGCACCGCGAGGGCCTGGTCGCGTTCGAGATCCACCCGACCAACGGCCGGAGCAAGATCGTCGCGCTCACCGAGCTGGGACGGGAGCGGTACGCGTACGCGCGCGAACTCTGGGAATCGGCTCAGGCCCTTTACAGTTCGGTCATCGGCGTCGCCGAGGCGGACGACCTGCGCACCCGGCTCCAGGCCATCGCACACGACCGCCGACTCGCCTGATCCCCCTTTTTCTATTGTCGCGGAGGGGGTCGAGGAAAAGCCGGGCGAACGACGATTTTGCCGTCAGCACACCTTCGCCCGGCCGAGAACTCACCCTCGGTCCCCTACTGTCTCGAAAGTCGTGGCCCACCACTCGGGCCTTTTCTTCGCTTCGGCGATCCGACCGTGAGAGAGTCCCGTGACTTCACCGAACGCCCTGGCCCAAAGCCGTCGACTTCTCACCAAGGTCCCAGAGGTCACCCTCTACTTCTGGATCATCAAGGTGCTGTGCACGACCGTCGGCGAGACGGCCGCGGACTTCCTCAACGTCAACCTGAACTTCGGCCTGACCGGCACGTCCCTCGTCACCGGTGTGCTGCTCGCCGTCGCGCTGGTCTTCCAGTTCCGAGCGAACCGGTACGTCCCGGCCCTGTACTGGCTGACGGTGGCGCTGGTGAGCGTCTTCGGCACGCTGGTGACCGACAACTTCACCGACCAGGTCGGCCTGCCGCTCGAGGCGAGCACCCTGATCTTCGGCGTGCTGCTCGCGGCCACGTTCGCCGCGTGGTACGCGAAGGAGAGGACGCTCTCCATCCACTCCATCGTCACGGGGCGGCGTGAGGCGTTCTACTGGCTGGCGATCCTGTTCACGTTCGCGCTCGGCACCGCGACCGGCGACCTGATGGCCGAGGTCATGGGGCTCGGCTACCTGGTGACCGGCGCCATCGTGGCGTCGCTGATCGCCGTCGCGGCCGTCGCCTGGCGGCTCGGGCTCGACGCGGTCCTCTCCTTCTGGTTCATCTACGTCCTGACCCGGCCGCTGGGCGCGTCGATCGGCGACTACCTCTCCCAGCCGTCGAGCGAGGGCGGCCTCGGTCTCGGCGCGACGGTGACGAGCCTGATCTTCACGGTCGCCATCCTCGCCGTCGTGGTGTACCTCTCGGTCACGAAGGCCGACACCATCACCGTCGTGCCCGCCGACGAGACCCCGAAACGCGGCGGCCTGTGGCAGACCGCGGTCGTGGTCGGGCTGGTGCTCGTCGTCGCCGGAGCGGGGTACTTCTGGCGCACGTCCGCGCTCCAGGCGGACCCGTCCGCCGGTGGCCAGGTGGCGGCGCAGTCCTCGGCCCTCGGCGACCTCTCCACCTTCCGCACGATCACCCAGGACACGCTGACCCTGCTGACCGCGGGCGACCAGTCCGGCGCGACGTCCCGTGTGGACGACCTCGAAACCGAGTGGGACAACGCCCAGGCGCGCCTGCGGCCGAAGAACAAGGCCGCGTGGACCGACGTCGACGGCAGGATCGACACGGTGCTCCGCGAGCTGCGGGCGACGGCCCCGAACGCGGACACCGAGAAGTCCGCCCTCACGGCGCTGCTCACGGCTCTGGGCTGACTCCCGGTCCCCCGTCGTCGGCCAGGGGCAGGTAGAGGGTGAACGTGGTGGGCGCGCGGCTGGTGATCCGCAACCGGCCGCCGCCCGCCTCGGCCATCGTGCGGGCCAGCGCCAGGCCGATCCCGTGGCCGTCACCGCCGGACGTGCCGCGCGCGAACACGTCGGCGCCGCCCACCCGGATCGACCCCTCGTCCGCGACGCCGACGGCGACGGCTCCGCCGACGTCCCGCGCGGTCACGGTCACCGCGCCGCGGCCGTGGCGCAGGGCGTTGTGCACCAGGACGTCCACGATCTGCGTGACCACGCTCGCCGGGACGCGCCGATCGCGGACCTCGGGGTCGGTGTCCAGGACCAGCCCTCGGTCCTCGCGCGCGAACGCGCCGTGCCAGCGCTGCCCGGCCGAGTCGACCACCTCGTCCAGCCGGTGCTCACCGGCGGCCAACCCGTGGTCCGGGTGGTGCCGGGCCAGGTCGAGCAGGTCGTCCACGGTCACCGCGAGACCGCGGACGTGCTCGATGGCGGTGTCGACGACCCGCGGGAGGTCGGCGGGAGGTGCGGCGCGGGCCGCCTCCAGGTCGAGCAGCAGCGCGCTGAGCGGCGTCCGGAGCTGGTGGGAGGCGTTGGCGCCGAACTGGCTCTGGTGCTCCAGCATCCTGGTCAGCTGGTCGACCATGGAGTTGTGGGCGTGGGCGACGCTGGTGATCTCGGGGATGTCGCCGGGCTCGGCACGCGCGCCCAGGTCGCCGCCCGCGATGCGCGTGGAGGCGTCGGACAGGGCTTGGAGGGGCGCGCTCAGCCTCCTTGCCTGCCGCCGGGCGATGAGCACGGCCACCACCAGTGCTCCGCCCGCGAGCGCGGCCAGCATCGACCACGCGAGCAGGGTCCTCCCCCACACCACGCTCGTCGGCGCCGACGCCCGCACCACCCCGATGACCTGGTCGGCGGCGGACACCGGCACCGCGACGACGGTGTCCGCGCCGAACCGGCCGTCCACCACGTCGCCTGCCGAGGCCTGCCGGGTGACCGGGTCCGCGACCTCCGGCCCCCGCCCACCGCGCAGGCGCCCGTCCAGGTCGTACACACCGATGTCGCTGTCGGTCTCGGCGGCGGGCAGCCGCACCGGACCGCCGGTCGCGAACTGCGGAGCCACGCGGACGGCGGCCGTCAGCGCGACGCGCTCCAGCTCGCCGCGCTCCTCGCCCACCAGCGACGACCGCACCACGATCGCCAACGGCACCGCGAACAGGACCAGCGCGACCAGGACGGCGACCACCGCCACCCGCACCACTCGACGTCGCATGGCCCCATCATGGCCGTCCGGGTCCAAGACCTCGGTGAGCACACGGGTGGCGGCCGCCCGAGGGCCGGCTACCATCCGGTCCATGCGCCCGCACCGCGGCACCGACGTCCTCGAGGTCCTGGTCGTCGAGGACGACCCGACCATCGGCGGGCACCTGCACGCCGGCCTGCGCGCCCACGGCTACGCCGCCCGGTGGTGCCGCACCGGCGACAGCGCGCTGGCCCACGCCCGGCAGTCCACACCGGACATCGCCCTCGTCGACCTGGGACTGCCCGACACCGACGGCCTCGACGTGACCCGCGCCCTGCGCACCGACCACCCCGAGCTGCTGATCGTCATCCTCACCGCGCGCGCCGACGAGATCGACATCGTGGTCGGGCTCGACGCGGGCGCGGACGACTACCTGGTCAAACCCATCACCCTCACCGTGCTCCTGGCGCGGCTGCGCGCCCACCTGCGCCGCCAACCGCCCGGCGCGGCGGGCATCGCCCCGATCCACCTCGGAGACCTGGTCCTCGACCTCTCGGCCCGCCGATGTCTGCTGGCCGGACGCGAGATCGACCTGCGCCCCAAGGAGTTCGACCTGCTCACCGCCCTGGCCCGCCGAGCGGGCACGGCGGTGACCCGCGAAGCCCTGATGGCGGAGGTCTGGCACGAGAACTGGTTCGGCACGGTCAAGACCCTCAACGTCACCATGGCCGCCCTCCGCCGCCGCCTGACGGAAGAGTCCGCGGGCGACCCGCGGGCGATCGTCCCCGAGATCACCACGTTGCGGGGCCACGGCTACCGGCTCGAAACCCCGTCCCTCGGCACGGCGGGCTGACTACGCGACGTCCGACGTGGACGTCTTGTCGAGCGTCTCCCGCAACAGGTCCGCGTGGCCGGCGTGCTGGCCGGTCTCGTGGATGAGGACCAGCAGCACACCGCGGACGCTGCGCGTCGCGCCCGGTTCGTGCCAGGGCTCGGCCGGGAGCGGGTGCGTGATCGACAGGTCGGGCAGGGAGGCCACGATCCTCGCGGTCGACTCGGCGACTCGGCGGTAGCGCTCGACGATGCTCGCCTTCGTGTCGCCGGGGCGCATGGCGAACTCGGCCTCGTGCTCGACCATCCACCGCGGGGGCGCGACCCCGCCGGTCATGACGTCGTCCCACGTCGCGCCCTCGGGCAGGGGGTGGTCCATCGAGGACGGGCCCTCGACGGCGAACCGCAGCCACACCTCCTCCATGGAGGCGACGTGCTTGACCAGCCCGCCGAGGCACAGTGCGCTGACGGTCGGGCGCTGGGCCAACCGCTCGTCGTCGAGGCCGTCGAGGGAGCGGAGCAGCGCGGCCCGCGCGGCCGCGAGCGCGGCGAGCAGGTCGTCCCGTTCGGTGGTCGTGGTGTGTGACATGGGGCCACGATGGCAGCGGTCGCGGACGAGGAGTGTCCTCGACCGTCGATTCCTGAGCGGCCCCTCAGCGGGCGGTCGTGGGGGCCCGCACCCGCGGACCCCCACGACGTGCGGTCAGCTCGCCTGGCAGGTGAGCGTCGGCCACGCCCAGTTGCCGTTGTGCTGGACGGTGAAGCCGAACGCGTTGCCGTTGCCGTTGGGGCGCGCGGTCATCACGTTGCCGCTGGAATCCCAGGTGGCGCTGGTGTTCCAGGTGGCGATGATCTTCTGCGGCGAGCTGACGGTGACCGTGACGGTCCAGTTGTCCGTGCCCGACACGGTGACCTGGCCGTTGAAGCGGTCGTTCCACTTCTGGCCCTCGGAGTACGTCGCCGTGCAGCCGCCGCCACCGGGGTTCGGTTCCGTCGTGGTGGTGGTCGTGGTCGGGTTGGTGCCGCCGGTCCCGCTGTTCAGGGCGCTGAGCACGGAGTTGTAGGCGGCCTTCTTGTTGCCGGACCCGTCGAACAGCAGCGGCGTGCCGGAGGAGCGCCACGAGTCGCTGTCGCGGATGCCCCACACGGTGATGCCGGTGCAGCGCGCCACCGCGAGGCACGCCTGCGTGACGCCCTGGAACTGCTGCGCCTGGCTCGACCCGGAGCCCTCGATGTCCAGCTCGGTGATCTGCACGTCCACGCCCAGCGCGGCGAAGTTCCCCAGCGTGGTGTGGTAGTTGCTCGGCACGGGGTTGCCGCTGTTGAAGTGCGCCTGGAAGCCGACGCAGTCGATCGGCACGCCGCGGGACTTGAAGTCGCGCACCATGTTGTAGACGCCCTGGGTCTTGGCGTTCGACCAGTTGTCGGTGTTGTAGTCGTTGTAGCAGAGCTTGGCGTTCGGGTCGGCCGCCCGCGCGGCGCGGAACGCCGCCTCGATCCAGTCGTTGCCGGTGCGCTGGAGGTTCGAGTCGCGCCTACCGCCGGAACTGCCGTCGGCGAACGCCTCGTTCACCACGTCCCACGCGTAGATCTTGCCCTTGTAGTACGTGGCGACCTGCGTGACGTGGTTGAGCATCGCCGAGCGCAGCGCGCTGCCGCTCATGTTCTGCATCCAGCCCGGCTGCTGGGAGTGCCACGCCAGCGCGTGGCCGCGGACCCGCTTGCCCTGGTTGCGGGCCTGGTTGAGGATCCGGTCGCCGTTGGAGAAGCTGAACTGGCCCTGGTTGGGCTCGGTGGCGTCCATCTTCATCTCGTTCTCGGCCGTCACCATGTCGAACTCGCGGTTCAGGATGCCGGTGTAGGTCGAGTCGCCGAGCTTGCTCGCCGCCACGGCCGTGCCGAAGTAGCGGCCGCTCTGCTCGGCCGCCGCCGCGAGGGTGGAGGCGGCGCCGCTGGCGGGGGCGGCCAGGAGGACGGCGGCGCCCGCCACGGCGGCCACCAGGCTCGACACGAGCGCGGCTCGGGAGACTGACTTCGCTGTCAGCGTCATGGATGTCGCTTTCTGAGAGGCACCGGTGGGGTGCGGTGGACGGATCGGACTACAGGGGGACGTCGAGGGGGCCGTGCTCGAACCGGTCGAACGAGGCGCTGCCCTCGGTGGCGTACACGCCGATCACCCGGCCGGTGAAGCCGGTGGCGACCTCCGTGGACAGGTAGCGGCCGTCGAGTTCGGCGAGCGGCCGGTCGTTGACGTGGAAGGCGACGAAGTCGGGCGGGGTGTCGTGCACGCCCACCGCTTCCCCGTCGGACGGCGGGAGTTCCCTGGTCGGCCGGGTGGTGATCACGAGCGTCACCGGGCCGGGGGGAACCGACCGGATGGCCACCCGCTGGCGCACCGGGCCGATGCGGGCGATGACGCCGACCTGCCCGTCCGCGACCTCCAGGTCGTAGTGGTGGGCCTCGTCCACGCGGATCGACAGGCCCGCGCGGCCGGAGCCGGGGTCGAGGAGGACTTCGGTCCGGCTCGTCGGGTGCTCCTGGCGGCGGCCGAGGAAGGTGCAACCCGGTCGGTCCAAAGTGGACCCGGTGGCGTGCAGCGTCAACCAGCCCGGCCGTTCGGTCAACGACCACGAGTCGTCCGGGCGCGACCGCGGCGAGATCCACCGCGGGTCGAGCGCGGGCGCGTCGAAGTCGTCCCGCCGCGGAGCGGCCTCCACCGGCTGAGGAGCAGTGCCCGGCCCTCGCTCCCGGAGGGCGACGGGGCCGACGACCGGCCAGCCGTCCTGCCACCCGACCGGGGTGAGGAACGTTTCCCGGCCCAGGACGTGGAATCCGGGGCTGTACCCGCGCGGCCGGGTGGCGAGCAGGACCATCCACCACTCGCCGTCCGGGCCCGTCACGAGGTCGGCGTGCCCGGTGCTCTGGACCGGGTGGGACGTGCCGCGGTGGGTCAGGACCGGGTTGACCGGCGCGGCTTCCCAAGGACCGCGCGGCGAGGTGGCGCGCGCCATGGCCACGGTGTGGCCGCGCTCGGTGCCGCCCTCGGCGATCATCAGGTACCACCACTCCCCGATCCGGTACAGGTGGGGAGCTTCCGGCCACTGCAACCCGGTCCCGGACCACGCGGGCAGCGGGCCCTCCAGCACCTTCCCCGCCTCGGGGTCGATGCGGGCCACCTGCACGCCTTGGAAGGCGCACCAGCAGTTGCCGTCCTCGTCCCAGGCGAGGTCGGGGTCGATGCTCGGCAGGTCGATCCACACCGGGTCCGACCACGGACCCTCGGGCTTCTCGGCGTGGACGATGAAGTTGCCGCCCTGCGAGACGTTCGTGGTGATCATCCAGAACCGGCCGTCGTGGTGCCGGATCGTGGGCGCGTAGATCCCGTCGGACGCCGAGGAGTCCGGCGGCAGCGGGAGCTGCGACGGCCGGTCGAGGACGTTGCCGATCTGCCGCCAGTGCACCAGGTCGCGGCTGTGGAAGAGCGGCACGCCGGGGAAGTACTCGAAGCTGGAGCACACCAGGTAGTAGTCCTCGCCGACCCGGCACACGCTGGGGTCGGGGTGGAATCCGGGGATGACGGGGTTGTCGTACTGCCAGGCGGTCGTTTCCGGGGCCACGGGCTTCCTCGTTCCGGGGTGTGGTGGTGGGTTCAGCCTTTGAAGGCGCCTTCGAGGACGCCCGCGACCATGCGCCGCCCCACCACGACGAACAGCACGACCAGTGGCGCGGTGGCCAGGAACGAGCCGGACATGGCCAGCCCGAGGTCGACGTCGTAGCTGTTCTGGAGGGCTTTGATGGCGATCTGCGCGGTGTAGCGCTCGGGGGTCTTGAGGACGATGAACGGCCACAGGAAGTCGTTCCACGCCGTGACGAAGCCGAACAGGCCGAGCACGAACGCGGCGGGCCGCACGATGGGGAAGGCGATGCGCCAGAACACCTGTCCCGTGCTCGCGCCGTCGATCGTCGCGGCCTGCACGAGTTCGTCGTCGATCGTGGCGGTGATGTGCTGGCGCATCCAGAAGATGCCGAACGCGCTGGCGAGACCGGGGACCACCAGCGCTTGCAGGGTGTCCACCCACCCCAGCCACGACATGATCAAGTACTGCGGGATGACGGACAGCTGCGTCGGCACCGTCATGGTGAGCACGACGACCAGGAACAGGACGTTGCGCCCGCGGAAGTCCAGCTTGGCGAAGGCGAACCCGGCCAGCGCGCACAACACCGCCTGCCCCGCGCCGATCGCGGTCGCCACGAACAGGCTGTTGAACAACGCCCGCACGAACGGCACCGTCTCCAGCACCAGGCCCAGCAGGTGGAAGAAGTTGCCGCCGGGCACGACGGCCGGGGGCATCCGCGTGGCGGTCGCGGTGTCGGTGGTGGCGACGACGAACATCCAGTACAGCGGGAACAGGCACACGACGGCCGCCACCGCGAGCAGCAGGTAGGTCCACCAGCGGACGCGGCCGTGGCCGCGTCGGCGCGGCACGGCGCCCGTCATCGGTCCGCCCTGATCCGACCGGCCAGCAGGTAGTTGACCGCGGCGATCGCGACGACCATGACGAACAGCGCCACGCCGACGGCCGACCCGTAGCCGAACTCGAACTCGCCGAAGCCCTGCTCGTACAGGAACAGCGTCAACGTCTGGCACTGCCGCACCGCCCCGCACGTCAGCGGCGCGCCCGTGGCGATCAGCAGCGGCTCGGTGAAGATCTGGAGGCCGCCGATGGTGGACGTGACGACGGTGAAGATGATCACCGGCCGCAGCGAGGGGACGGTGATGTGGCGGAACCGCTGCCACGGGCCCGCGCCGTCGATGGCCGCGGCCTCGAACACCGCGCGCGGCACCGATTGCAGCGACGCGAGGTAGAGCAGCGTGGTGTAGCCGAACCACCGCCACGTCACCATCGTCGCGATCAGGACGTGGCTGCCCGCGATGGACTGGACGAAGTCGACCGGGCTCACGCCGACCAGTCCGAGCAGCCAGTTGAGCAGCCCGTAGTCGCGGTCGAACAGCTGCGCGAACACGATCGCCGTCGCCGCCACCGACGTCACGTAGGGCACCAGCACGGACATCCGGAAGAACAGCGCGAACCGCAGCCGGGCGTGGTTGAGCACGTGCGCCAGCAGCAGGGCCAGCAGCAGTTGCGGGACGGTGGACAGGAACCAGATGCTCACGGTGTTGCGCGCGGCGTTCCAGAACCGCGGATCGCCGAGCATGCGGGTGAAGTTGTCCACGCCCACGAACACCTGGTCCCCGATGGGGTTCCAGTCGAACAGCGCCACGTAGAAGGTGAAGGCGAACGGGAAGAGGCCGAACACCGCGAAGAGGACGAAGAACGGGGCGATGTAGGCGTACGGCGTCACCCGCTCCCCCAGCCCCCGAGCCCTGCGGCGGACGGGGGGCGGTGGTGCGGCCCGCGGCGTGGGGACGAGCGTCAGTGCCACGGCGCTCATCCGATGGCGGTCTTGATGTTGCGCAGCGCGTCGTCCCACGCGGTGGCCGGGTTCCCGCCGCTCTGCTCGACGTTGGTGATGGAGTTGAGGAACTCCTGGCCGATGGTGGCGCTGTCGGGTCCGATGTAGAACGGTTTGAGGCCCAGCAGGGAGTCGGTGTAGATCTTGCCGGTCGGCGCGTCGGTGAAGAACGGGTCCTTCAGCGAGGACAGCTTGGCGTCCTGGTAGACCGACGGGGTGGACGGCAGGGCTCCGGCGCGGGCGAAGTGCTCCAGTTGTCCTTGGGGCGACTGCATCTCCTTGATGTAGTTCCACGCCGCCTGCGGGTTCTTCGCGCGCTTGGGGATGGCAAGGTAGCTGCCGCCCCAGTTGCCCGCGCCGCCGGGGATCTTCGCGATGGCCCACTTGCCCTTGGTGTCGGGGGCCGTGCTGCGGATCGTGTTGAGCATCCACGACGGCGCGGCCACGGCGGCGTACGCGCCCTGCGCCAGGCCCGCGCTCCACGCGCTCTCGAACGACGTCTGCCCGGCGGTGATCCCGGCCGTGGCCGCCTTCACGCCGAGGTCGAACGCCGCCCGCACCTGGGGGTTGCGGTCGTAGACCAGCTCGCGGCCCTCGCTGTAGTACTTCTCCGACACCTGGTTGACCGCCTGGTAGAACACGCTGGTGGCCGCGTTGTCGATGAAGGCCTTGCCGGTGGCCTGCTTGTAGCGCTTCCCGGTCTCGATGAACGCGTCCCACGTCGGCCACAGCGCGCTCGCGGCGGCCGGGTCGGTCGGCAGCTGGGCGGCGGCGAACAGGTCGGTCCGGTAGGCGATCGCCATGCCGCCCACGTCCGTGGGCACGCCGAGGACCTCGCCGTCCTTGGCGACGCTCTGCTTCATCACCCAGTCCAGGTAGTCGCCCTTGATGTCGTCGGCGCCCAACGTCCTCAGGTCGACGAAGTTCTGGGGCTGTTGCACGAACTTCGGCAGGTTGTCGCCCTGGATCAGCACCAGGTCGGGCACCTTGCCGCCCGCGAGCGCCGTCGTCAGCGCCTGGGCGGTCTCGGTCGACGTGCCGACCTCGGTCAGCTTGATCTCGACGTCCGAGTGCTTCTGCCGGTAGGCGTCCACGGACGCCTTCTGGTTGATGGCGGCGAACGACCAGAACTCGAACGACTTGCCGTCCCCTCCCCCACCCCCGCCCGTGCCGGGTGTGCAGGCTGCGGCCAGGACGAGCGCCGCGGCGGCGAGCAGCGAAAGCGGGCGGAGGGTCACGTCGCTTCTCCAGGGGGATCGGGGACGAACGGCACTCGAAACTTTCGGTAAATTCTCCGAATGTTAGCGCTCACGACGGTAAGCTGCGTCACATCCGACGTCAAGAGCGCAACACGGCGGTCACGCGGAGGACTTGTGCGCACGTTCAACAACACCAGCGCATTTCCCGGCCCAGGAGGACGAACGCCCAAGCTGTCGCCGCCCTGAATGTCCACTTCCAGGCCTCGAAAGCACTTTCGTAACCCGATGAACAGAGTCCGGCTGTTTGTTAACGCCAACACCCGCCCGCGAGCCCACCGAAAAGATCGCTCCCGGCCCTTCCTCCCGCCGTCGGCAGGTCGCCAGGATGTGACCCGACCTCGACCCCACCCCGACAGGAGACCCCCCGTGGCACCACGTTCGTCGACACGCCGAGTCCTGACCCTGCTCCTGACAGCCGCCACGGCAGGCGCGCTGGTGACCACGTCGGGCACCGCCGCCGCGGCGGACAACCCGTGGACCAAGGTCGACGGCGGCGTCTTAGCCGCGCGATCGGCTCAACCGGGCGACGTCCACCCCGCCGCGTTCGCCGGCTTCACCCTCGACCGGCCCGCGCTGGCCGCCGCCCTGACCGGAGCGGACACCGTCGCCGTCGTGCTGCCGACCCCCGCGGGCACGTTCGAGCGGTTCGAACTCGTCGACACCCCCGTGATGGAACCGGGACTGGCGGCGAAGCACCCGGAGATCAGGACGTTCACGGGCCGGAGCCTGGAGGACCCGACCGCGTCGGTCCACGCGGACCTGACCCCGTTGGGCTTCCACGCGTCGGTGCGGTCCCAGCGCGGCCAGTGGTTCGTGGACCCCTACTCCCACCAGGACCAGGGCCTGTACGCCAGCTACTTCGGCCACGACCTGAGCCCGGCCGCCCCTCTGCTGGAAGCCGACGCCGGGTACCAGGCGCGGCGGGCCTACCCCGCGCCCGCGGTCCCGAGCCCGGTCGTGCGGGTCCGCACGTACCGGATCGCGATCATCACCGACCCCTCCTACGCGCGGTACGTCGGCGCGGAGAACGTGACCGCCGCCAAGGCGACCCTGGTCAACCGGATCGCGCAGATCTACGAGGAGGAGACCGCGATCCGGCTGCTGCTGGTCAACGACAGCGACAAGACGAACCTGGACACCGACGCGCTGGCCACCGGCCCGAACGGACCGTGCGGCTCGGCCCCGTGCTTCCGGCCCGAGGAGCTGGAGCAGTGCGTGACCGGGACCCTCGGCCACGCCGCGACGGTGCTGGGCCTGCTGATCGGCGCGAGCAACTACGAGATCGGCCACGTCGCGATGGGCGTTCGCGGTGGTGGGGCAGGGGTTCCGGGCGTCGGCGGCGCCGACAAGGCGGCGGGCTGCACCGGCATCACCACGCCCACGGGCGACTTCTTCGCCGTGGATTACGTGGCGCACGAGATCGGGCACCAGTTCGGCGCCGAGCACACCTTCAACGGCGATCAGTGGGGATGCGGCACCGGGCAGCGCTGGGAGGAGTCCTCCTACGAGCCGGGCAGCGGAGTGACGATCATGTCGTACGCGGGGATCTGCCAGCAGGACAACCTCCAGCCCCACAACGACCCCTACTTCTCGCACCGCAGCCGCGCGGAGATCGCCGACTTCACCGCGTCGACCCGGTGGGACGAGGACGAGGTGCAGAACACGGCGTTGAGGGGCTTCGACGACGGCGACTCGTTCACGCTGACCTACGACGGCCGCCGGACCGCGCCCATCACCTACGCCGGGTACAGCCAGGCGGCGATCAAGACCGCTCTCGAGGCGATCCTGCCCGCGGGCGGCCAGGTCGAGGTCCTGGGCCTCGGCGACAACGTGAACCGGCCGACCCCGTTCGACACCACCGGTTTCCAGGTCACGTTCCAGGGGGCCCTGTCCGGCGTGGACGTGCCGTCGCTCGGTCTCGACGCCACCGGGGCGACCGGTGTCGTCGGCGAGACGGTCAAGGGCGGCCCGCAGGACAACCAGGGCCACCGCGTCGAACGCACCCGCAACCACCCGCCCGTCGTCACCACGGCGAAGCGGCACACGATCCCGACGCGCACCCCGTTCGCCCTGACCGGGTGGGCGATCGACCCCGACGGCGACACCGTGACCTACCTGTGGGAGCAGGACGACCGCGGCGGCGAGAACGGCACCTCGTTGGTGGACAACACGAAGACCGACGGCCCGTTGTTCCGGGTGTTCGGCACCACGGCCGTCGTGAGCCCCGAGGACGCGCTGAAGTACCACTCCCCCGGCGAGAACGCCGTGACCACCGACCCGAAGCGGAGCTTCCCCGACCTCGCCCAGGTCGCGGCGGGCACCACCAACGCGGTCACGGGCCGGTGCCCGACCGCGCCGCCGCCCCCGGCGCCGGAGACCGGCGGCGGCACGAACGTGCCCGCCGCCGTGGTCGACTGCTACTCGGAGTTCCTG
>NZ_JBHYHC010000146.1:0-22141 GCF_042738955.1 Umezawaea sp. NPDC059074 | reverse complement strand
ATCATCGCAGGTGCGGGGCGACGTCCCGCTGCCAGAACTCGAAGAACGCCTCCTGATCAGGGCCGATCTGCTGCACGTACACCTCGTCGTAGCCCGCGTCCACGTACTCGCGGACGCTCTCGAGGTAGCGCTTCGGATCCGGCCCGGTCGGCAGCGCGTCGGCCACCATCTGCTCGGTGACCAGGCTCGACGCCTGCTCGAAGTGCCGCGGCGTCGGCAGCACCTAGGCGAGTTCGCCGGGCAGGTGCTCGTTGGGCCACACCCGCAACGCCGTCTCCACGCCCTGCGCCTCGGTCGCGGCGTGGCAGACCTTGAACCCGCCCTGGGCAGGCCCCTTGCCACCGGCTTCGCGGTACTGCTCGATCAGGTCGCCGTCGGGCTTGGTGCTGCACAGCCCGTCCCCGATCCGAGCGGCCACCTCGGCAGCCTTCGGCCCGAACGCCGAGACGTAGATCGGCACCGGCTGTTCCGGCAGCGTGTAGATCCGCGCGTTCTCCACGGTGTAGTGCTTGCCGTGGTGGTCGACCTCGTTGCCGGTGTGCAGCGCCCGAATGACCTCGACGGCCTCCTCCAGCATCTCCAGCCGCACCGGCGCGGGCGGCCACGCGTCACCGAAGATGTGCTCGTTGAGCGCCTCGCCGGAGCCGACGCCGAGGGTGAACCGCCCTTCGCACTGAACCGCCGCCGTGGCAGCGGCCTGGGCGATGATCGCGGGGTGGATCCGCACGGTCGGACAGGTCACCGCGGTCGTGATCGGCAGCCGCGTCGCCTCCGACAGCGCGCCGATCACCGACCACACGAACGGGCTCTGCCCCTGCTCACCGTTCCACGGGTGGAAGTGGTCGGAGATCCACAACCGCTCGAACCCGGCTTCCTCCGCCCACTTCGCCTGGCGGACCAGCTCACGCGGCCTGAACTCCTCGCTGGACAGGAAGTACCCGATGCTGACCATAGTGGACGGTTACCCCGTCGTCCGAGGACGAATCCCCGCTTCGCATCCGGTCAGATGCGCGACTGGCGGAGCCGGACTCCCACGAGCGCCAGTTCGCGCGAATCACGTGGTCGCGGTGCCGCGGACACTGGTCGGCCGTGGTCGCCTAAACGGACGTCACCCCCAGCACCGCGACCACGAACAACGCCCCGCACCTGATGCAGGAGCGCGAAGGCACCCCTGCGACCTGCGAACTCCCCTACCCCGTTGCGCGGAGACGAACGCCCCACGCGGACGGTTCGAACCCTCACAGCCCCGCGACAATCCACAAGTATCTGATCGAGTGACCACACGTCCTCGACGCGCGGTCACTCGATGACTTGCCGTGACTTCAGATGAATGCGACAGAGCACGCCCGACAAGTCCTGGTACCGGGCAGGTGACCGACCTGGGCACGCCGAGTTCGTGTGCGTCGTCGGAGACGGTGTACCCCTCACAGGCGAGCAGGAGGACCGGCTTCGGACTCCAACGTCCGGCTCGTTCGCCACCAGATCGACCCGTTCGGGTGAGTGGTGATCCGCTGTTCCGGCCACCGAACACGCTTGAGGGGTAGTTCGATCAGGTAATCGTCAAGACCAGGCGTCCTCACTACCGTCCGCGACAGGTGCAGGCGGTGCCACGGACGTGGACAGGCGGCCGCAGTGGTCGACCCAGTACAGCAGGAGATCAAGCGACTCCGACGCGGTGAGCGCCACTTCGTCGAGCCTGCTTCCTTGGTGCGCCATCGGGTCACCAGGTCGACGTGGTCGTAGACCACGGTCAAGCAGTCGATCTCGGTGTGGACGACCGACGGCAGCCTGCGGAACTCGAGGTGTACCCCGCCTTCACCAAACCTGCCGAGACTAACGCTGCGGGGGACGTTCCTGAGCGAGAACACGTACGTGAACAGCAGACTCCTTGCCACACAAAAATCCTACGGTCGGGAGCTCCTCGCCATACGAACGTCGGCCTTCCCGGTGACGTCGGTCATGCTCGGCTCGGCCGGACCGCTGAGCACGGGCGGCAATCAGGTGCTCGACCGTAGTGCTCGGAGTTCGGTGTCGGCTTCGGCGTGCGCTGTTGGCGCAGCAGGTAGGCGGGCCGCCACGAGGGTGCCACGGCGATCGCAGGAGATGAGATGTCACATCCCCAACCCGTGGTCCGCCGTGCGCGCGGGTCGATGTCCACTCCTGCCGATACGCGGAGTCGGACCGCCATCCTTGGGGCCTGGCTGACGACTAGCCAGCCTGTTGTTCTTGTGCCGCAAGGCGAGCGTTGACTGCCTCAACGAGCGCCTTCGCGTGCGGCTCGTCAGCGGAGGCCCACCCACGCATCGCGTCGCACGGCACAACCCGGCCGTCGGTCATCAGGAACGACACGCGCTGAATGCGGCCCGACTCACGGTCGATGCCCCTGATCTCGTCCCACGGCAGGAACCGGTCACGCCACGAGTTGCGCACGAGCACGCCATCCGGCCTCAGGACCACCGCCAGCCGCCAGGTCTGGAACACCAGCCCCACCATCAGACCGCCGAGCAACCCTGTGAGAACGTCGCGGGTCAGCCCGTCCGCGACTCGGCTATCCGGAAGGCCAGGACGAAGTACGCGACCACCGCGATGATCACGGCGGTGACGCGGGCCGATGGCCTGCGAAAAGTAGTGTTCCCCATGCGCCCAAGCTAACCCGGTGCGTGCCCGGCCGACCTGGAAACGACGAAAGTCCTCACGGCGAGGGGGGACGGGTGACGGGCGACCTCGTCCCGACATACCTGCCTCGCTTGGGAACGCCCCGTTTCCTGTGATGCACTGGAAGTGCGGTCGTGAAAGTGATCGACGGGCCAAGTTCGTGGCAACCGGGAGGGCACAGCTTCAGATCGACTTTGCTTTGCCCAGGTTTGATCGGATTGTTCTGGTTGTGGGGTGACCAGAACCCAGCACTCGCTCGCGGTCAGCGAGGGTCGCCTCGAACAACGGGATCAGCCGACCCAGATCACCCGCCGACTCGTAGACGCCTGCCAGATTGTGCCGCGAGGACAGTGTGTCCGGATGGTCGGAGCCCTCGAGTCGTCGTCTGCGGTCAGGGTGATCATGCTGTAGGCGGCCAACCGGCCCGGCGCCTCGAACAACTCTGATTCCGGGGCCAACTCGCCCAGTAGCACCCTGGGGATCCCGCCCGGCGCGTACCACGCCAACTGCGGCAGTACCCTCCCTGCCGCAGGAGTGTTCGCCAGGCGATCGAGGGTGACGTGCCAGACCCTCGCCATTGCGCGTTGCGCGTCACCGCCCTCCGCTATCGCGGCGAACATCCGCGCCGGAAACCGCGCTAGCAGATCGAGGTAGGCCGTGGGGGTGACGCAGTTCTGAGCGAGATAGGCACCCGTCTGCTCCACTGCCAACGGCAACCATCCCAATTCCGCACACAATCGGTCCCCACCGTCCAGGTCGGCCTCCGGCCACTCCGACCGCACCAACCGTGTCAGCAACTCCACCGCCTCGCGCTCGGACAGCACATCCAGCGGTACTGTCTCCAGCGTCCGCCAGCCCAGGCGTTGACGACTGGTGCTCACCACGGTGCCTGTCCGCACCCGACCCAACAACCCTGCCACATCCCCAGGACTGGTCACATTGTCCAGCACCAGCAGCCAGTCATCCTGGGTCGACAGCCACCGCACACCCAGTTTCACACATTGCTTGGACGGCAGCATCGCCGCCTCTGGCGCCAACGCGGCGGCCAACTCCCCCACTCCCGCCTCGACCGCCGCTCGCGAATCCGCGGTCACCCACCACACCGGTGAAAACCGCCCGGCGTGCAACTCGGCGAACCGGGCAACCAAGGTGCTTTTGCCGACCCCACCCAAGCGGTGCACCGCCACCACCACCGCACGACCACCCGACCCGGCCACTATGGGCTCCAACCGCGTCATCGGTACTCGGCTCGCTCACCTGCGGTTCGAAGCCGTACTCGACGCCGCGCGGGAATCGGACAACCCCTTCGACCTCGCTCTGGTCGCGATGCTCGGCTTGCTTGGACTCCGAGTCTTGGAGGCAGGTCAGGCGGATGTGGAGGACGTCGGTGAGGAACACGGGCACCGCGTCTTGTTGGTCCACGGCAAAGGCGGCAAGGAGGTGCTTGTCCCGCTGCCCCCTGCGGTCGGACGAGCAGCGAACCAGGCCGTCGCCGACCGGATGGCAGGCCCGTACTGCTCAACCGGCGACGGCGCCGGATGGACCGGCACTGCGCTGTCGCCTGCACCGCTTGGCTGAGTCCGCCATCGTGCGGCTACCGAACCTGCACCCGCATCTGCTGCGGCACAACTACGTCACCACCGTGCTCGACGCCGGGGTCGACCTCCGCGACGTCCAGATCGCCGCACGCCACGCCGACCCCAGAACAACCATGCGCTACGACCGCGCCCGAAAAACTTCGACCGCCACCCCAACTACATCCTCGCCGCCTACATGGCCTCAGCCACCTGACCCACCACACGGTCATGCCGACGAGCGGGTGTCAGCCGATGGATGCCCTCTCCACCAAAGCGTCACCCGGTAGCGTGGAGTTGATTGCTCAGCGTCCAGGGGTCGACATCGACAAAAGGTTGCGGCCCCGCCGGGCCCCAACTCGGCAGATAGGCAGTGGCTCCGCCTTGGACGACATACACCTTGCCTGTCGTGTAGTCGCGGACGTAGGTGCCGTCCGACGGGTAGCCGCGGAGGTCGTGCGTGATCCCCCAGTTGTCGACATTGATCCAGGAGGTGTACGGAACGTTCGCCAGGCTCGCAATGCCCAACGCCGCACCACCGGCGACCACGTGGATGCCCCCGCCGAGGTAATCACGGACTACCGTGCCGTCCGTCGGGTACCGGCGTAGCTGGTTCGCGAGCACCCAATGATCGACGTAGGCCAGCGATGTGATCGAGGGGATGTTGTCGAAGCTCACCACGGTCATCGGTGCGCCACCGGCGATCAGGTACACCGTGCCGGTGCTGTGGTCCACGATCGCGGAGCCGTCGGTCGGGTACTGCCGCAACTGATGCGTGATCGCCCACCCGTCGACATTCGTCCAGCTGGTGTACGGGATGTTGGCCAGACTCGTCACCGCCATCGCCGCACCGCCACTCACCACGTAGATGCTCCCCGTCGGGTAATCGCGGATGACGGTGCCGTCGCCCGGCTGCGAACGGAGTTGCGCTACTGCCGAGCCGTCGATGTCGACCCAACTCGTGTTGGGTATGTTGGCCAGGCTCGTCACCGCGAATCCGAATCCACCAGCCACGACGTAGATCGTGCCCGTGCCGTAGTTCCTGATCGCTGTGCCATCGGCAGGGTATCGGGGCATTGCGTCGATCTGCGTCTGAGTGAAGGTGCCGTTGATCGCGTGGGGTCCGCCGACCGCCCCCCAACCCGACACGTACATCGGCGACCCACCCGCCATGACGTATACGCGCCCGGTGTCGCTGGCGACGATGTACGAGCCGTTTGACGCAGAGGTACCGTCACAGGCCTGACCGGTGAACGATGTCCCGCTCCACGTTCCGTTGTTGTAGCCGTTGGGGCCACTCGCCGCCAGATCAGGCGCACCGCAGATGCGCGTGCCGTGAGCCGAGTCGAACGGGATTCCCGCATCGCCGTAGCATCCCGGCGACGACCACATCTGGAAGTGGATGTGGGCGACGCCAGCGTTGCCCCTTGCTCCGGGTTGAGCGACGGTTCCGACCGACTGGCCGGCCGTGACCGTACCGCTGGTGACGGAACTGTCGATGTGGGTCAGGGTGTAGCTGCCGCCACCACTCTTGTTGACACACAGGTTCCCATAGGCCGCCTGGTAGTAGGCGACAGTCCCACCCGCGGGTGCGCGAACGTTCCTGCCCGACGCCGAGCTGTTACATCCCGCACCGGTCAGGTCGATACCGTAGTTCGACGTGCCGGTGTGGGACGCGTATCCGTACCCGCGGCAGATGGTCCACGTCTGCCCGATGTCGAAGGGCGCCATGATACTTCCTGGCGCGGCGAACGCGGGCACGGCCAAGGCAGTCAACCCGCCACACGTCAGACCGACAACGAGAGCGAGGTCGCGAAAACGCGAAAGTCCTTGTCTGACAAGCCTCAAAGTTCTCACCATTCACCTTGGTCGGGATCGCAGCTCGATCACACGCTTCACGATGGACCTCAGGTGCACGATCACGGAGGCAGCGCAGACACTTCACCGCCTCTGCGAGCACCTCGTTGTCGGCAAGTTCAACTCGTCGAACCAGGCGACACAACGCACAACTGCGGATCTACCTGACTGAAAGCACTCCCATGCCGCTGGTCGTACCTGTCATGAACGGACCGAGCAAGCCGACTCGGCGGAGTTCGTCGCTGCCGGCCGGTTAGGCTTCCCCGTCGACACCCGCGAGCGACGAGGAGCACGGACCCGATGACCACGATTCCTCCGCTGTCGGAGGACGAGGCTCAGCGCTTGTGGGCGGGCAGCCGATCCGAGCGTGACGAGTACTTCTTCAGCGCCGTCGCCGTCAGTTCAACGGTGTGGGCGTGGGACTTCGAGACCGGGTTGCTGGAGATCGACGACCAGGACAACGCCTTAGTTCCGCTGTGGCCACACCCCCGACTGGCCGAGATGGCGGCCGAGGCGATGGGGTTCGAGGACGCGGGCCCGGCGACCCCGGTCGAGGTCGACGTGCTGCTGGACGAGGTGTACGAGAACTTCCACCGGGAAGGACACGAGATCGCCGTCCTGCCCACCAACGGCCAGTTCACCACCATCCACTCCCTCGAACGATTCCGCGTGAAGGTCTTCGAAGCCCGACTGCACACCGCAGGGCTGACGGACGAGGCCGCCCGCACGCGCCGGGACGAGTTCTACGCGGACCGGAAGCGGCGCGCGGACCAACGGCTCGACCTGAGTCGGGACGACCGCCGCGCCTTGGTGGCACACCTGCGGGAACGCTTGGCGGACAAGGAATGCGACCACCGGTTCGCCTTCCCCGCCACCCGCGAGTGGATCGAAGCCCAAGGCCTGTCGTGGGCACTGGTGTCCCGGTCCGCGGTGAAGGTGTTGTGCTCGTGCGATTGCGAGGCGCTCGAACACTTCCAGGAAACCACCACCGCTCGGTGACCTCCCGAGTCGCGCACGGGCCACTCGTTCGCAGTCCACCGGAAGGCGTCCACCATGACCGACTCCGACATGTCCGCGTTGCGGGAACTCGCCGACAACGGCGACGAGGACGCGCTGGACGAACTCGTCCAACTCGCGGGCGAACTCGGTGACATGGCCGAACTGCGACGGCTCGCCGACCAGGGCAACCCCACGGCCGCCGACCAGTTGATCGAGCTCGCGACCGAACGGGAAGACCTGGAGGAGCTGCGGCGCTTGGCCGACCAGGGAAACGTCACCGCCGCCGAGCAACTCGAGGAACTCACCTCCGAGTGACGCCCAGGAGCAGGATGGGATCGTCGGCGGGAATGTGAGTATCCGAAAATCCCGACTGCTGCGCCATTCTACCCGCCCGTGGAGGATTCGTGTCGGAATTCATTTCATCGGAGACTGCGGCAAATCAGAACAGTCCGTGGGCGGACCACCCCGAGGTCCGACTCCATCTTCGGTTCATGACCAAGCAGCATGTCGGTCATGTGGAACTTTTGCGGAGGTTGTGGGAAAACCCCATCAGCGACCTCGGCGACGAAGACGAGGAGCGGGTGGAGTTTCTCAACCAGATCGCCGGGGCGTACGGCTACGTCGACCTCATCGTGATCGATGAGGGAACCTATTCTCTTGAGCCGAACGCGAAGGAACAGCTGACGGTCGTTCTCTCCGGAAGCTACCGGGGTGGCGTGTAGCAGCTTGGGAACGCACTCCTCGGCACCGTTGCCCGTCTGCCTCACTGAGCCCAGGGGCCACTGTGGTGAGCGGACTCGCCACTTTCCCACCAGGGCTGGGTCGTCGCGGCGGGCGCGATTAGGGTCATCTGGTGTTCCCCACCCTGCGTTTCCCACATCCAGCTCTCCCGGCCCGCGGTGGCTCGGTCGAGGTGCGGTCGCCGTGACCACGGTGATCTACCCGGCAGGGCTACGTGCGGACGGGCTGCCCGCGGCTCTGTCGGACCCCGTCCGGCTCACCCACCTGCGTGCCACCGGACTGCTGGGCACCGGACCGGAGGCCGCGTTCGACGACCTGGTCGGCTTGGCCGCCGGTCTGACCGGATGCGCGCGGGCCTTCGTCACCCTGGTCGACGACACGACGTCGTTCTGGAAGTCCTGCCTCGGCGTGGACGCCACCGCGCCCGAGGATCGGCAGAAGCCCGTCGGGGAGAGCTTCTGCACGTACGTGATCGGGTTGGCCGACCGGTTCGCCGTGGTCGACGCCGCGCGTGACCCGCGCACGCGCGACCACCCCTCGGTCGGACCGATGCGGATCGGCGCTTGGGCCGGGCATCCGATCCTGTCCACCGGCGGGGAGGTGCTGGGCAGCCTCTGCGTCATCGACGAGGACCCGCACGACTGGACGCCGAGCGAGTTGGCGACGTTGGAAACGCTGGCCCGATCGGTGAGCAACGAGATCAACCTGCGGCGGAGCCTGGTCGTCGCGCAGGCCTCGCAGCGGGCGTCCACCGAGCTGGCTCGCAGCCTGCAGGAGAGCCTGCTGCCACCGGTGCTCGCCACCGTGCCCGGCATCCAGGCCGCCGCGTCCTACCTGCCTGCGGGCGGCAACTCGGTGTTGGGCGACTTCTACGACCTGTTCCACGCCAAGGGCGCGTGGTGGTCCGCCGTGCTCGGCGACGTGTGCGGCAAGGGCGTGGAAGCCGCGAAGGTCACGGCGCTGGCCCGTTACACCGTGCGCGCCGACACCGGCCACCACCTCTCCCCCGCCGCCGTGCTGCGGCGGTTGAACACCGCGATGCTCGACCAGCCCGGCCCGCGGCGGTTCCTCACCGCGGTGCAGGCCACGTTCCGCGTCACCGACACCGGAGTGGCCGGGCGCCTCTGCCTCGGAGGCCATCTGCCGGGGTTGATCCGCCGTGCGAATGGGCGCGTGCAGCAGATCGGCGTCGCCGGCTCGCTGTTGGGCATCCTGGACGGGGTCGACCTCACCGACGTGAGGTTCCGGCTCGGACCCGGTGACGCGATGCTGCTCTACACCGACGGCGCCACCGAGTGCCGTGCTCCCGCGACCGCCACGTCGCCCGCGGGCCCGTTCTTCGAGGAGGAAGGGCTGGCCGCGGCATTGGCCGAGTGCGCCACCCTGAGCGCGCAGCAGATCGTCGACCACCTCGGACAGGTGCTGTCCGCCCACAGCAGGGGGTCGGCCAGTGACGACACCGCCCTGCTCGCGCTGAAAGTCCCGGCACGCCCTCCCGCGGATCGGTCAGGCTCGCCGAGCGGGAAAGGGTAGGACCTTCGCGAGGGTGGGCGGCGACAACCTGGTCAGCGCCGTGCGGGAGGCCAGTTCACGACCGTTCCCGCCGTGGAACAGGACGCGATCCGGGTCGGGTTCGACGAGAACCAGCAGGGTGCGGGTCCGGTCGACGAGGTGCGACACCACCGCGGGCAGATCCGAGGGCGCGACGACAGCGTGCAGGCCTGCCAGGACGAGCACCGGCACCGCTCGCACGAGAAGCAGGTCGCACACCCACTCGGTGGGATTCCGACCACGGGGAACAGGTGCTCCCAGAGCCTCGGCCAGCGCCGAGGTCACCTCGTCGGCTCGCAGACCGCTCGGCGGCGACCACCACACCGGGCGCTGCCGAGCGACGTCCTCCCAGCGTGCGACCTTCCTCCAGCCCGTCTTCGGGTCGCGAGCGTCGGGAAGTCCAGGCAGGCGCCCGGTGTGCTGCCAGTACGTCCGCACCGCCGCCGCCACCGTCCACGACAGGTCCGGCTCCTGTCCCGCGACGGCAACCGCCACCCGGCCCTGACCGTGGCGGACCACCATCTCCCGACTCAGCCCGAACACCACGTGGTCATCCAGGTCCACGGGGCGAGGGAAGTCGACGGGGGCGTCCAGGTACGTCGTCCACCGGTCAGGGGCGGCCCACGGCAGGGTGTCCATGACAGGGTGTTCGCAGCGGCGCCCCTGACCGGATCAACCAGGCGCGGGCACACATCCGCTCCTGGCGACCGCGGGACGTCGGTCCTAGGTTGGAGCGCATGAAGTCGCAGCTCTCGTCAGCCCGCCTCCGCGTGTCCGTGCTCCTCACCGTGGTCGCCGCGATCGTCGCACTCCCCGTCGCGGGTTCCGCCGCACCCGCCGAACCGGTGTCCGCGCAAGCGACGACCACCGCACCGGTCGCGGTGGGCGGCGCGGTCGGAAACCCGTTGTCGCTGGACGGTCAAGCGCTCCGCCGTTTTCCGGCGCAGCACGCCTGGGTGCGGTTCGAGTCCGGTCAGGGCACGCAGCACCACTCGTACCGGGGTGCGCTGCTGATCGACGTGCTGAACGCCGCTCGGCCGTCGTTCGACCCCGCGGTGAAGAACGACAAGCTGCGCTTCGCGGTGCTCGCGGCGGCCACGGACGGCTACCAGGCGGTCGTGTCGTGGGGTGAGATCGACGCCGAGTTCGCGGGCACGAAGGTGCTGGTGGCCTACGAGGAAGACCGCAAGCCGTTGACGCGTCCGCGCCTCGTCGTCCCCGGAGACGTCAAGGGCGGGCGGTACGTCTCGGACGTGGAGTCGCTGACGGTGGTCGATCTGGGCCGCTGACCCAGTTGTCGGCCACGGCCGCCGCTGGTCAGGCGAGCACCTCGGACAGGTCGTTCAGCAGGGCGGCCTTCGTCTTCGCGCCGACGAACTGCTTCACCGGCTTGCCACCCTGGAAGAGGATCATGGTCGGGATCGACATGATCTGGTAGTCCCCCGCGATGCCGGGGTTGGCGTCGATGTCGACCTTCGCGACGGTGATCTTCTCGGGGTGCTCGGCGGCGATCTCCTCCAGCACCGGGGCCACCTTCTTGCACGGGCCGCACCAGGTCGCCCAGAAGTCGACCAACACCGGCTTCTCGCTCGCCAAGACGTCCTCGGTGAAGCTCTTGTCGGTCACGACCACCGTGCTGCCTGCCATGTCACCACTCCTGAATCGGGCCAAAAACCAGAGCTTCCACCTGGACGTTCGCAGCAGACCGTTGATCGGATCGATCCGCAGACACGGTGAACCGAAAACTCATGATCCGCGAATGCCACTTGAATGCCGCGCTGAACCCGCATCTGCGGAACCGCGGCCAATCTGGAGGTGCTCCCGGTGCTGACACTCGTGCTCATCGGCCTGCTCGGTGGCCTGATCACCGGGATCTCGCCGTGCATCCTGCCCGTGCTGCCGGTCGTCTTCTTCGCAGGCGGCAGCAAAACCACCAGCAACGAACCAGACGAGCCACCAGACGGCGCCGTCGCGGTCAAAACCAAACACAAAACCAGCAAACGACCGTATGCGGTGATCGCCGGGCTCGTGTTGAGCTTCGTGATCTTCACCCTGCTGGGCTCGCTGCTCATCAACGCACTCGGCCTGCCCAACACGATCCTGCGCAACGTCGGCGTCGTCGTGCTGATCCTCGTCGGCCTCGGACTCATCTTCCCCAAACTCGAGGAACTCCTGGAAAAGCCCTTCGCGTTCCTGCCCCAACGACAGGTCAACCCCAACAGCGGCGGCTTCGTCCTCGGCCTCGGCCTGGGCTTGCTCTACGTCCCCTGCGCCGGACCCGTACTCGCCGCCATCACCGTCGCCAGCGCCACCGGCAACATCGGCTGGGACACCATCGCCCTCACCATCTCCTTCGCCATCGGCGCAGCACTCCCCCTGCTGCTGTTCGCGTTGGCGGGCCGCCGGGTGAGTGAGCGGATCAGCTGGGTGCGCCGCAACCAGACCACCGTCCGCCGCGTCGGCGGCGTGGTCATGGTCCTGTTGGCGTTCGCGTTGTTCTTCAACGTCACCGACCTGATCCAGCGCGCCGTCCCGAACTACACACAATCGTTGCAGGACAAGGTGGAGAACAACCAGGCCTTCCAGCCCGCACTGTCCGGGCTGACCAACAAGGAGAACTCCGCACTCTCCAACTGCACCACCAACCAAGCCTCGCAGTTGCAGGACTGCGGGCCGGCGCCGGAGTTCAAGAACATCCAGCAGTGGTTCAACTCCCCCGGCACCACCATCGCCCAACTCAAAGGCAAAGTCACCCTGGTCGACTTCTGGGCCTACGCCTGCGTCAACTGCCAGCGCACCCTTCCGCACATCACCGACTGGGACCGCACCTACCGCGACGCCGGACTGCAGGTCATCGGCATCCACACCCCCGAGTTCACCTTCGAACGCGACGCCGACAACGTCGCCGACGCGATCACCAAGGAGAACATCCAGTACCCCGTGGGCCTGGACAACCAGACCAGCACCTTCACCCAATACCGCAACCGCTACTGGCCCGCCCGCTACCTCATCGACGCCACCGGCACCGTCCGCAACATCAAACTCGGCGAAGGCGAATACGACCGCACCGAAGGCTTCATCCGCACCCTGCTCACCGAAGCCAACCCCTCGGTCAAGCTCCCGCCCTCCACCACCCTGGCCGACACCACCCCGGACGCCGCGGGCATGACGTCGGAGACCTACCTGGGCGCCAACGACATCGAGAAGGCCCTAGTCGGCGGGACCGTCGAGGACGACCAGCCGAAGGCGTACTCGTTCCCGACGTCGCTCCCGGACGACAAGCTCGCACTCAACGGCATGTGGGCGGTCGACTACGAGAAAGCCACTCCTGCCGAGGGGTCGTCGATGCGTCTGAACTACCAGGCCCGCACCCTCAACCTCGTGCTGTCAGGTCAGGGAGCGGTCAAGGTCAGCGTGAACGGGGGCCCGACCAAGAGCGTCACGATCTCGGGCACACCCAACCTGTACACGCTCGTCACCGAGACCGACCAGAAGCGGCAGACCGTGGAACTGACGTTCAGCGGCAGCGTCCAGGCCTACGACTTCACCTTCGGCTAAGAAGCGCGCAAGACGACAGGCCCGCGGCGCACCGCCGGATCGAGGAACCGGTGCGCCGCGGGCCTTGGTGTCAGGTCGTGACGCAGTGGCAGTCGCCGGAGAGGTGGGCGATGGTGCCCTCGGTCTCCGGCATCCGGCTGTACTTCGTGCCGTCGTCGAACTGCACGTAGATGACGTCGAGCGGGTCCACCGCGAGGACCAGGCCCTTGGTGGCGTGGCGGGTGGTGGTGAGCGGGTCGGGTGCGCTGAACACGACCACCCGGTCGCCTGGGCGGAAGTGGTTCCACTCCCAGCCGTTGAGGTCGTACCAGGTGCCGGTGAACGCCCGCGACACCATCGACACCGGCACGTCGATCGCCGACGCGACCCGGCACACCAGGTCCACCTCGGCCGGTTCGGTCGGCTGGTCGGGTGCGGTCGAGTCGAGCCAGCGCGCCAGGCGTGACACGCCGGCAGAGGCCTCGATGGACCGCGTGGACCGTCCCGGTTGGTGCAGGTCCAGCAGCGCGGCGACCCTGGTTGGGCGCATCGTCGACCCCCGCTCGTCGAGGTCCAGTATTCCTCAGATGCGGCGCGAACGGGTCTTGTGTTCCGCTTACGCGGTTCGTGCCTCCTCCAGCGCGAGCCACACCCGGTCGGCGGTCAGCGGCAGCTCGGTGAACCGGACGCCGGTGGCGGCGCGCAGGGCGTTGGTCAACGCGGGCGCGACCGGGTTGAACGGGCTCTCGCTCATCGACTTCGCCCCCAGCGGGCCGATCGCGTCGGTGGTCTCCATGAACCGCACCTCGGTGCGCGGCACGTCGGCGAACGCGGGCAGCCGGTACTGGCGGAACGCCGCCGTGGTCACCTCGCCCCGCTCGTCCACCCGGACGTTCTCGTACAGGGCCGCCCCGAGCGCCTGCGCGATGCCGCCCTCGACTTGGCCGCGGCACTGCATCGGGTTCATCACCTCACCCGCGTCGGCCGCGTGGACGCTGCGCAGGATCCGGATCTCCCCGGTGCCGGGGTGCACCGCGACACGGAACCACTGGGCGTTGAACGCCACCGATCGCGGCGTGCCGTCGAAGTGGCCGTCGGCCGTGAGCGCCAGCCCGACCGCCGCCGCGGCTTGGTGGAGTTCCTTGAGGAGCACCCGACGCCCGTCGCACTCCACGGCGTCCTCCACCAACCGGCACGCCGACCGCTCCAGTCCGATGTGGACGGTGGCGAAGTCGAGGATGTTCTCCGCCAACGCTTTCGCCGCGCGGAGAACGGCCTTGCCCGCCACGACCGTGCCGGTCGAGCCGAACGCGCCGGTGTCGTGCCGCACGACGTCCGTGTCCGACTGCCGCACAGCGAACCGCGCGGCGGTGGTCCCCAGCTCCCCCGCGGCGATCTGCCGGTGCACGGTGGTGGTGCCGTTGCCGAACTCCGCCGTGCCCACCGCCAGGTCGAACGTGCCGTCGGGCAGCAGGCTCACGGCGGCGTCGGCGAAGTGGCCGCGCGGCGGGGCGGTCGCGATCATCGCCAGCGCCGACCCCTCGCCCACCAGCCAGTCCTCCGACGGGGGCGCGAAGGGCTCGGCCCTGGCCTCGCGGATCACGTCGAGGCACTGGTCGAGGCCGTAGCTGGCGATGCGCAGTTCCTCCTCCTCGCCGTGGGCGGTGATCATCGGGTCGTCCGGGCCGATCACGTTGCGCTCCCGCACCACCAGCGGGTCGAGGCCGAGCAGGTGCGCCAGCTCGTCGAGCACCGACTCGACCGCGAACACCACCTGCCCGAGCCCGTAGCCGCGGAACGCTCCCGCCGGGACGGTGTTGGTGTAGACGGAGAACCCGTCGACCTTCTTGTTCGGGCACCGGTACACGGCCACGGACTCCGCGCAGCCGTGGAACAGCACGCCCGGCCCGTGGTTGCCGTACGCGCCGGTGTTCGAGACCACCCGCAGCTCCAACGCCGTCAGCGTGCCGTCGTGCGTGGCCCCGGCCTTGGCGTGGATCGTGAACGGGTGCCGGGTCGTGGCCCCGAAGAACTGCTCAGCGCGGGTGTACTCCAGCTTCACCGGCCGCCGCAGCCGCAGCGCGGCGAGCACCACGACGTCCTCGACCAGCATCTCCTGCTTGCCGCCGAACCCGCCGCCGACCCGGCCCGCGACCACCCGGATCCGGTCCTGGGGCAGGTCGAACAGCGCGCACAACGCCCGCCGCGTGAGGAACGGCGTCTGGGTGCTGGACCGCACCACCAGCCGGTCCGTGTCGTCCTCGAACCACGCGACCGCGCCGTGCGTCTCCAGGCTCGCGTGCTGCACCCGCTGCGTCCGGAAGGTGTTCTCGTACACCGCGTCCGCCAGCGCGAACCCCACCTCGACGTCGCCGACCTCACCGTGCAGCTCGGCCACCACGTTGCCCGCCGGGTGGACGGCAGGAGCGCCGGGGCGCAGCGCGTCCTCGGGGTCGACCACCGCGGGCAGCACGTCGTAGGCGACGACGATCCGCCGGCACCCCTCCTCGGCGGCGGCCTCGGTGTCGGCGACCACGGCCGCGACCCGCTGCCCGACGTGCCGGACCACGTCGTCGAACACCCGCGTGTCGGCGGGGTCGTCCTCCACGATCTCGTGCTGGGCGGTGGAGAACCGCCGCTCCGGCGCGTCCTCGTGGGTCAGCACCAGGTGCACGCCGGGCACCGCGAGCGCGGCGGAGGTGTCGATCGCGGTGATCCGGGCGTGCGCGTGCGGCGAGCGCAGCAGCTTGAGGTGCAGCACCCCCGGAACGTCGAGGTCGAACGTGTACCGCGCGGTCCCGGTGACCACCTCCGGACCCGCCGGAGCGGGCAGGTTGCGGCCGACGGCCCGACCGGCCGCCGGGTCCTCGACGTGCTTGACCCCGCGCACGGCGTCCTCGATCGCCCGGTACCCGGTGCAGCGGCACAGGTTCCCCTTGAACGCGCGGGGCAGGTCGTCCACCTCGTCGAGCGCGACCGTCGTCATCAGGAACCCGGCCGTGCAGAACCCGCACTGGAACCCCTGGGCGTCCAGGAACCGCTGCTGCACCGGGTGCAGCTCACCGTCCTTCGCCAGCCCTTCGACGGTCGTGACCCGCCGGCCCTCGGCGCGCACGGCCGGGTAGAGGCAGCTGTGCACGGGCACGCCGTCCACGTGCACCGTGCACGCCCCGCAGTCCCCCGCGTCGCACCCCTTCTTGACCCCGAACATCCCCCGCTCCCGCAGGTACGTGCGCAGGCACTGCCCCGGCCGCGGCTCGGCGTCGACCGGCTGCTCGTTGACGTGGAGCCTCATCCGCCCACCAGCTCGCGCCGGATCTCCTCGGCCAGCCGCAAGGTCATGTGCCGCCGCCACGCGGGCAGCCCGTGGATGTCGTCGAACCACACCGCGACCCGGTCGATCTCCGCACGCAGGTCTTCCTCCGACGGCGTCTCGGCGAACACGAGGTGGACCGGCCGCGTGGTCGACGCCGTGACGGTGACCGTGAACTCCGCGCCCGCGGTCCCGATCACCAGCGCGCCGGACCTCCCGAGCCCGTACAGCGAGACCTGCCGGAACGCCGTGCGCCGGGTCAGCGCCTTGGCGGGCAGCGTGATCGACCGCAGCAACTCCCCCTCGGCCAGGACGTGCTCCCCAGGCCCGACGACGAAGTCCCGCACCAGGGCCCGCCGTTCCGTCCCGTCCTGGGCCACGAGCAGGCAACTCCCGTCCAGCGCGGCCGTCAACGAGATCATCGGCCCGGCGGGCAGCGCGTTGCACAGGTTCCCGCCGACCGTGGCCAGGTTCCACACCTTGAACGACGCCAGGAACGCCCGACAGCACTGGACGACCAGCTCCGACACCGCGCACTCGAACCGCGCCAACTCCACGACCGTGCAGGTGGCGGCGATCTCCACCGACCCGTCCCCGTGGACCTGGACCGGCGTCCACCCCGTGCGGCTCAGGTCGACCAGCCTGCGCAGCCCCGGCTGCGGCTCGGAGAACAGGTACGTGCCACCCGCCAACCACGCGTCACCGGGCAGCCACGGCCGCCGCTCCCGCGCGTCCAGCACCTCGGTCACGGTGTTCAGGTCCACGATGCCCACCCTTCCTGCTCGACACCATCGAACAAGACCCGCGTTAAACGCACGAGTGGACAGGGCTACAGAGATGTTCCCCGTTCACCTCCCGCGTTTGGAGAATCGCCCAGGGACGAGCACCCACCGGTGAGCAGGCCTGGAGTCGCGCGTCCCGGCACGCGCCCGGACGCGCGACTCCCCACCGTCGACCTACGAGGCCTCGACCAGCGGCTGCGCCCGGCGCTCGACGTGACCTCGTGGGCCACGGTCGCCAGTGCGGCATCCGCTTGGTCCAGCGGGTACGGCTGGGTGGACACGTGGAGGCGGTGGGTCGCGGCGAAGGTTCGCCGGGCGCGGGATCGGGGAACGCCGAAAGACCCCCGCGGATCACCCGGTCACCGGTGGTCGGCCTTCGCTCTGGCGATCTGAACGCGGGTGACCAGGAACGCGATGGCGACGACGGCGAGTCCGGTCAACGCTCGGTTCACGTCGACCGCCGGACGCCACGACACCTGCCCGCCGGAGATCACGTAGGCGCCGACCGGCCTGCCGGACACGCCGAACCCACCGCCCTCACCTTCCTTGCCCTTCTCGCCCCTGCCCGTGCCCACTCCCCCACCACCGCCGATCACGGCCGCGGTGATCACGGTCGTGCCGTTCTGCTCGTAGGGCTCCGAGTACACCCGCCGCACGGTGATCACGTCGCGGGCCTTCTCCACCAGTTCCTCGATCTTCACGCCGACCAGTTCCCTTCCGCGGGCTCGATCCGGACTCCCAGGATCCCGCTCATCGAGCCTCCCCGGCAGGGCGATTGGTCCGTGCTCCGGGGGGCTGGTGGATCGTCAGCGGGTGAACTTCTTGATCGCCTCCGGGGTTACCGGGGTGAAGAAGTTGATCAGGTTGCCGTCCGGGTCGCGGAAGAGGAGGGCTCGGTTGCCCCAGGGCATTGTGGTGGGTTCGGTGACGAAGGTGTCGACGACGGTCGTGAGGTTGCGGTGCACGCTGTCCACGTCGTCGACGAGAAACTCGATGATGACGCTGCGATTCTCGGCGGGGACTGCCGAGTCGGGGGCGAACAGGGGGACGGTGCGGGTGCTCGCGATGGCGAGGGTGGCCGTCGTTGTCGTGATTTCGGCGAAGTCGTCGTTCGCCCAGGTCGCCTTGACCCCGGTGACGCGCTCGTAGAACGCGACGAGGCGGGCGACGTCGGCGGTGATGACGCGGATCGAAACGAAGTTCACTGGTCCACTCCTGCTGTATCGGTGCTGGTAGGACCACGTTAGGACGAATACCGGGCAGTATCCGCCCGGTATTGGCGCGATACTTCCGGGTGTGTCGAAACCCGTCGCGCGTGTGCTCGCCCTGCTCGAACTCCTCCAGTCGGGCGGGGTCCGGACGGTGGCCGAGCTCGCCGATCGGCTCGGTGTGGACGAGCGCACGGTGCGGCGGTACGTCGACCACCTCGTCGACGTCGACGTGCCCGTCGAGTCGGTGCGCGGCCGTTACGGCGGCTACCGGCTGGCCCCCGGCTACCGGATGCCGCCGCTGATGTTGAGCGACGACGAGGCGCTCGCCGTGCTGCTCGGCCTGGTCGCGGGGCGGCGGGCGGGGTTGACGGCGGCGGTCGGCACGGCGAGCGGGACGGCTACGGCGAAGATCCGGCGGGTGCTGCCCGAACGGCTCCGCGGCAGGCTCGACGCCGTGCTCGGCACCCTCGCCTTCTCCGCGCCCGCCGACGAGCCGCCCGCGCCGGACAGCGCGGTCCTGCTCGCGATCGCCGACGCGGTGCGCCACCACCGGCCGGTCTCGATCCGCTACACCGCCGCCGACGGCCGTCGCAGCGACCGCGTGCTGCACCCGTACGGGCTCGTCGCCCACTCGGGCCGGTGGTACGCGACGGGTGTCGACGCGGGGATCGGCGAGGACCGGACGTTCCGGCTGGACCGGATCTCGGGCGCGCGGACGCTGCCCGGCTCGTTCGAGCCGCCCGACGGGATCGACCCGGTGGAGCGCGTCCTGACCGGGCTCGCCACCGCCCCGCACCGGCACGAGGTGACCCTGCTGGTCCAGGGGACCGCCGAGCAGATCCACGCCCGCCTGCCCGCGAGCGTCGCGGTGGTGGAGGGCCGGGCGGACGGCTGGTCCCGCGTCGACCTGCGCGTGGAACGCCTCGACTGGCTGCCCGCCGCGCTCGCGGCGCTGGACCTGCCGTTCGCCGTCGAACGACCGGCCGAGCTGCGCGACCTCGTCGTGGCGCTCGCCGACCGGCTCACGACGTCCGCCCGTCGTGCGAGCGGACGACACCCGCTCTAGCGTCGAGCCGTGATCGACAACGTCCTGCGGCGCGCCGCCCGGTGACCGCGCTGCTGCTGTTCGGCGACCAGCTCGGCCCGCACTTCCGCACCGAGCACACCGGCGAGGTCCTGCTCGTCGAGTCCGCCGCGGCCTTGCGGCGCAAGCCGTACCACCGGCAGAAGCTGCACCTCGTGCTGTCCGGCATCCGGCACCTCGCCGCCGACCTCGGCGACCGCGCGACCGTGCTCCGCACCGAGACGTACGCGGACGCGGTGCGCGAGTTCGGCCGTCCCCTGGTGGCCTACCAGCCGGGGTCCCGCGCCGCGGAGGCGCTGCTGCGGCGGCTCGGCGTCGAGGTGCTGCCCACGCCCGCGTTCGCGTTGCCGCGCCAGGAGTTCACCGACTGGGCGGCGGACCGCACGACGTTCCGGATGGAGGACTTCTACCGCGAGCAGCGCCGCCGGTTCGGCGTGCTGCTCGACGGAGGCGACCCGGTCGGCGGCCGGTGGAACCACGACGCGGACAACCGCGAGCCGCCGCCGAAACGGGCGAAGCTCGACGTCCCCCGACCGTGGTGGCCGGAGGAGGACGACGTCGACGCCGGGGTCCGCGCCGACCTGGACGCGATGGACCTGCCGACGGTGGGCGTGGACGGGCCGCGCTGGTTCGCCATCACGCGCGCGGAGGCCCTCGCCGCGCTCGACGTGTTCGTGCGCGACCGGCTGCCGCACTTCGGGCCGCACGAGGACGCCGTGCTCACCCGCGACCCGACGATGGCCCACTCGCTGCTATCCGTGCCGCTCAACCACGGCCTGCTGCACCCGCTGGAGGTCGTCCGCGCGGCCGAGGACGCCTACCGCGCGGGCGATGCCCCGTTGGCGAGCGTCGAGGGCTTCGTGCGGCAGGTGTTGGGGTGGCGCGAGTACGTGTGGCACCTCTACTGGCACCTCGGGCCGGAATACTTGCGGCACAACGAGTTCCGCGCCACGACGCCGCTGCCGGACTGGTGGCGGACGCTGAGCCCGGCACTGGTGCGGGCCGCCTGCGTGCGGACGGCGTTGGAGGGCGTCCGCGACCACGGGTGGGTGCACCACATCCAGCGGCTGATGGTGCTCGGCAACCACGCGCTGCAACGCGGCTACGACCCGGTCGCGCTCAACGACTGGTTCACCACGTCCTTCGTCGACGGCTTCCCGTGGGTCATGCCGGTGAACGTCGTGGGCATGAGCCAGCACGCCGACGGCGGCCTCATCGCGACCAAGCCCTACCTCAGCGGCGGCGCGTACCTCGACCGGATGACCGACCACTGCCGGGGCTGCTGGTTCGACCCGAGGAAGCGGACCGGCGAGCGGGCGTGCCCGTTCACCGCGGGGTACTGGGCGTGGATCGACCGGCACTCCGAGCGGCTGCGCCACAACCACCGGATGGTCCGCCCCGTGCAGGGGTTGGGCCGTCTGGCGGACCTGGACGAGGTGCGTGCTCGCGAACCGCATCGGGACGTCTTCTAGCCGATCGGCGGGCGGGATCACCGCGAGTTACCCTGGGAACGCTCCCATAACCCTTTCGCTTCCGTCGCCGCGGATCTTCGGAAGGACTTCGATGCGAAGCACCACGCGGGCCCTCGCGTTGGCCTGCCTGCTCGTCGCGGGCACGGTCGTCGGCGCCGCCGGGCAGGCACAGGCCGACGTGACGCTGTGCGACCAGTACGGGTCGACCACCATCCAGGGGCGCTACGTCGTCCAGAACAACCGGTGGGGCACGTCGGCGACCCAGTGCCTCAACGTCACCTCGACCGGGTTCCGGATCACCACGCAGCAGGGCTCGGCCCCGACCAACGGCGCGCCCGTGTCGTACCCGTCGGTGTTCCTGGGCTGCCACTACGGCAACTGCTCGCCGGGCTCGACCCTGCCGATGCAGGTCAGCCGGATCCGCTCCGCCACCTCCTCCATCACCTACCGGTACACAGGCGGGACGTACGACGCGGCCTACGACATCTGGCTCGACCCCACGCCCAAGACCACCGGCGTGAACCAGGTGGAGATCATGATCTGGTTCAACCGCCAGGGCTCGATCCAGCCCATCGGCGGCGTCGTCGGCACCACCAGCGTCGGTGGCCGCTCCTGGCAGGTGTGGCGAGGCAGCAACGGCTCCAACGACGTGATCTCCTACGTCGCCCCGTCGGCCATCTCGTCGTGGTCGTTCAGCGTGCTCGACTTCGTCAACGACGTCCGCGCCCGCGGCGCGATCACGACGTCGTGGTACCTGACGAGCATCCAGGCCGGTTTCGAACCGTGGAACGGCGGTGTCGGCCTGGCGGTCGACAACTTCTCGGCCTCCGTCACCAGCTAGGGGGCACCTGTGGGCCACGGCCACCAGCGCGGGTGGCCGTGCCCGCCCGCACCGGGCGGCGTAGGGTCTTGATCTCTAAGGAGGTCGACATGCGCGACGACATCGACAGCGAGTCGGACCAGCTGGAACCCGAGGACACGCTGCTGGACCGCGGCGTCGGGGACGTGCTGGACGAGGGCTACTCGCCCGCCGAGAAGCCGTCCAGCTTCTACGACGGGCACGAGTCGCTCGACGGCAGGTTGGCCCGCGAGGTCCCGGACCAGGACGCCTCCACCCTCGGCGACGACATCGGCGACGCGTCCGACACGGACGGCGAGCAGTACGACGACGAGGTCGGCACGGAGCGCGCGGGCAGGCTCGTCCTGGCCGACGAGGACGGGAAGGGCGACTCGTACCTGTTCGCCCAGGACGTCGGCATCGACGGGTCCGCGGCGTCCGCCGAGGAAGCCGCCGTGCACGAGGTCACGGACGACTGGCGCTGACACGCCCGTCCACAGTGGACGCGCGTCGAGCGTTGCGCGACA
>NZ_JBHYHC010000145.1:0-22746 GCF_042738955.1 Umezawaea sp. NPDC059074 | reverse complement strand
CCCCACCCTCTTTCGCTTTGTCACGGCGTCTTTCCCCCCTTGACAAAGCGAAAGAGGGTGGGATAATTGGCGCAACCGGGGGTTCAGCCCTCGAACTCAAAAGCCTTCCAAGCAAGGAACCGTGAGCGGCCGAGGGGCGGAACTCCCGGCCGCTCACGGTCTTCCCCTACGGAGCTCCCAACTTCCCCAGGAGTTCCGTACGCGTGCGCTCGATGTCAGCGCCGAGTTCGAGCACGGCCTTCGCCGTCCCAGCCGACAACTCCGACCGGGCCACCGTCAACGACTCCTGGAAATGCGCCCGGAACGTCTCCAGCATCCGGTCGTCGAACGACTTCCCCTGCGACTGGTCCAACGCCTTCAACTCAAGCTCCGTGATCATGCCGGGCATGTCGTGGCCTTCGTGCTGGTTGGTGTTGGTCAACCCGGCCCCACCCAGCACCGAGTTGAGCTTCGCCAACTCCGCCCGGTACCGGTCGTCCACGCTCTGCGCGAGCGCGATCAACCGCGGATCAGCCCCAGGCCGCTTGAGCGTCAACTCCGCAGCAGCCAGAGCCGACTCGTTCTGCGGGATGGCGAGTTCCACGAACGCCACGTCCGTGGGCGTCAGTTCACCGGACGGCGGCGCGCTGATCGGACTCGACACACCCGCCGGCCCAAGATCCTCAGCCGCAGCCCCACCACACCCAGCGGCGAGCAAGCACACCGCCGCCACAACCACGACCCTCACCTTCAGCATCACGGATTCCCGTTGTGGCCGCACTTGACGATCCGGTTGATGCAGTCGCGCACCCGCCGACCCATCTCCACCTCGGGCCAGCCGTTCATGAAGTCGATGTGGTACGTGTAGCCGGGCCCCGAGGACAGCTTGATCCGCGAAGCGTCCACACCGGACACCGGGTAGTTCACGACCTGCCGGATCTTGGGGATCGGCACCGGGTGCGTCGCCGGGCAGACACCGGGGTGCACCGGGTACGACATGTGCGACTTGTGGTCGGGCGAGTCGAGGTTCTTGCCGTCCCAGCACTGCGGGAAGTCCAGGTAGGACTGGAGCCGCGCACCGGCCGGGCAGGAGACGAAGTCCTTGCCCGGAGTCACGCTCGCGCCGTTGCAGTCCCAGCGCGACTTCGACGTGTTGTCGTCCGAGCTGGTGGCCTTCGCGTTGCCCGCGATCATCCGCAACCCCGCCGGGATCGGCTGGATCTTCTTCGTGACCTCGTCCTGCACGCCTTCACCGAGGTAGTAGAACGTCGACGTGGGCGGGTCGACCGGCTGGCCGTCGACCAGCAGGGTCGGCGTCCAGTACGCGGACTTGTCCTCGACCGGGTTGCACTTGGTGTCGGCGACCATCAGCGAGTCGTTCGTGGACTGCGCGTCGGTCGAGGTGTTGCCGAAGAACGTGTGCAGGTGCGAGGCGCCCGCGAGCTTCGGGAAGACGATCGGGTCGTCGGGGAGGCGGTGGCTGAACCCGCACTCCGCCACGAACTCCGCGACGTGCACGGCGTTCGGCGGGATCGGCTTCTGCGGCGGCAGCGCGACGCCGCCGGTCGAGGTGCCGGGAGCCGAGGTCGACGTGCCCGCGGCCGACGATGACGTCGACGTTCCGACCGTCGTCGTGGTCGGCGACACGGCGGTGGTGCCCGCCGACGACGTGGACGTGCCGGTCTGCGCGGGCGGCGGGGTCGTGCCGTTCGACGCGCCCGCCTTGCCGTAGACCTCGAACTCCCACAGCGACACGCCGTACTGGCTGGAGCGCTTGGTGGCGTTGAGCTTCACGTACCGGCCGGACGCGGACACGTCCACGGTCTCGACGCCGCCCTTGCCGTCCTTGACGGTCGCGACGGTCCCCCAGGACGAGCCGTCCTTGGACGTCTGGATCGTGAAGTCCTTGGCGAACGCGCGCTCCCAGTTCAGCACGACCTTGGAGATCGCCGACTCGGAGCCGAGGTCGACCTGGATCCACTGCGGGTCCTGGAAGGCGCTGGACCAGCGGCTCGTGGTGTCGCCGTCGACGGCGTTGCGGGCGGCCCAGTGCTCGCCCTCGACGGAGGACGCGGTGGCGGCCTTGCCCTTGGACAGCAGGGCGGGCGGCGGGTCGGAGGGGGCGGCGAGGATCGCGGTCACGGTGACCGCGGAGCCGGCGACGGCGACCGCGGCGAGCACCGCGAGGCGGCCTCTCCAGCGCTTGAAGGCAGACGGGGGCATGACGTGGGTCATGGCTATGCGGTCCTTTCGACCGGCACGGGGCATGCCGGAGGAAGCGTCGGTGCATGGGGGAAGGGGGAGAACGACGAGCTCAGCCCGCGTCGCGGTACGCCTCGCCCGCCTGGTTGGGGGTGCCGCCGGGCAGGTAGAGGCCGGTGCCCGTCGGTTTGTCCGCGGGGAGTGCGAACCAGGCGTACCGCTCCACGTACGGGAGGCTTTCCAGCATCGCGCTGGAACCACGTGCGAAAGCCGCTTCTTCTTGCAGACTCGGGAAGCGCGGCGAGCCGCCCGAGAAGTCGATGAGCGCGTACTCGGTCAACCACACCGGTTTGCCGTACCGGGCGTGGACGGCCTCTATGTAGCTCTTGAGCTGGCCGACGGCGGCAGCGCTGAAGTCGCCGCCGTACCAGTGGATCGGGATGAAGTCGACGCGCAGCCCGCGCTGGGCCGCGCCGGTCATGAACCGGTCGAGCCAGCCGCCCGCCTTGTCACCGCCGACGCCGACGCTCGGCGCGCCGAGCCGCAGCCCGGTCTCCTGGAGCTTGGGCCACAGGTCGAGCGCCCGTTCCGGCGTCATGTTGGACTGCTCGGCGAAGTCCGGCTCGTTGAAGCCGAGCAGCGCCTTGCCGTTCGCCTTGGCGCGGTCCAGGTTGGCCTGGTCCATGGACTTCTCGCCCCAGATCATCGGGACGAACTCCACGTTCGGCGGGGCCGTGACGCCTTCGGGCGTCGAGCCCCAGGTGTAGTACCAGCCCGCGCGCACGTCGCCGAGCGCCTTGGTGACGCCGTCGAAGTTCCACGTGCTGACGCCCTTCTTCACCGACGCCACCACGGGCTTGGCGGGTGGCGGCGGGGCGGGCGCGACGGTCGTGGTCGTGGTCGGCGGGACGGACGACGAGCTGGGGGGCGGCGAGGGCGCGGTCTCCGCGGGCAGGATGCTCGTGGGCGGCGCGGCGCTCGTGGTCACGGACACCGCCTGCGCCACGGGTTCCTCGCTCGACGGCAGCACGACGGTCACCGCGACGCCCGCGGCGATCACCGCGGCCGCGGCGGCGGCGATCGGCTTGACGAGCGCGCCCTGGAGGAACAGCGCGACCTTGCCGGTGACGACCGGGGCCGTGCCGACCTGGGTGAGGGCGGCGGACGTGCTGGTCGCGGCCAGCAGCGGCTGGGTGAGCCCGAGCGCGGCGGGCAGCGGCACCAGCGGCAGGCGGGCGATCAGCCCCTCCACGGCCGCGAGGTCGGTGGTCACCCGCTCGCACTGGCGGCAGCTCCGGGTGTGGCGGGCGATCCGCTTGCGCCACAACGCGCTCGGGTCGCCGTCCCAGTCGGCGACGACCTCGGCGAGCTCGGCGCAGCGGGGCTGCTTCTCCAGCGCCCGCACCACGATCCGGGCCGCGTCGAGCTGGCCCTTCACCCGCTGCACCCGCACGGCGGTGTGCTGTGGAGTGAGGTTCAGCGCGTCGGCCACCTCGGTGCGGGTCAGCCGCCCGGCCGCCTCCAGCCACCACAGCGACAGCAGTTCGCGCTCGTCCTCGCTGAGCCAGCGGGTCGCGGCGACGACCTCGCGGCGCTGGCCGGACAGCTGGAGCCGCATGATCGTCAGGTCGACGAAGTCCGCGCCGGGGTCGGCCAGGTCCTCGGGCACCTCGCCGGTGACCGGGACGCGCTGGTGGGCGCGGTGGCGTTCGCGGATCTGGTTCATCGCGATCACCACGAGCCACGACCGGAACCCGGCCGGGTCGCGCAGCGACGACAGCCCGTTCACCGCGCGGAGCATCGTCTCCTGGACGACGTCGTCGGTGTCGGCGTGACCGCCCAGCGCGTGCCCGACGATGTTGTAGACCAGGGGCAGGTACCCCGCGACCAGCTCGTCCAGGGCGCGCTGGTCGCCGTCGCGTGCGGCCATCACCGTCACGACGCCGGGTTCCACGGGTACCGCCATGCCCACCTCACTCGCCGCGTTCCAGGTCCTCTGACCAGGAGATGTCCCTGGTAGTCGGAGATAACGAGAAAATCTCGCCGACTTTTTCCCGAGTGCCCCGCGGCCCGGTCCGATCAGCGGAGGGCGGCCCCGCTGACCTGGCGTTCGAACGCCAGCAGGTGCCGCTTGCGCTCGATGCCGCCACCGTAACCCGTGAGGTCGCCGGTCGACCCCACCACCCGGTGGCACGGCACGATGATGCCGACCGGGTTCTTGCCGTTGGCCAGGCCGACTGCCCGCGCGGCGGACGGGTTGCCCAGGCGCGCGGCCAGCTCGCCGTAGGAGATCGTTTCGCCGTAAGGGATCTTGACCAGTTCGTCCCAGACGGACCGCTGGAACGGCGTGCCGCGCAAGGACAGCGGCAGGTCGAAGTCGGTGCGCTCGCCCTCGAAGTACTCCTCCAGCTGGGCCGCGGCGGCGGCGAACGGCGTGGCGTCGCGCTCGCCGAACCGCTCCTCCGGCGGGCGGTGGCGCTGCTCGTGCAGGTACACGCCGGACAGGCGGCCCTCCGTCGAGACCAGGGTGAGCAGGCCGATGGGGCTGTCGACGGTGGTGTGGACGGTCATGTGTCCTCTTCGGTCAGGTGGGCATCCGGTTGACCGCGTGGTCACCGGTGGCCCACAGGTGCTGGACGGCGTAGGCCCGCCACGGGGACCACTGCGCCGAACGGCGGATCAGCTCGGCGGGCTTGGTCGGCAGACCGAGCGGTTCGGCGGCGAGCTTCACGCCGAGGTCGGTGGCGACGAAGGCGTCCGGGTCGCCGAGCGCGCGCATGGCGATCGTCTCGACGGTCCACGGCCCGATGCCCGGCAGCGCCCCGAGTTCGGCGCGGGCCCGGTCCCAGTCGCCGCCGATGTCCAGGTCCAGGTCCGGCAGGGCGGCGATCAGGCCGAGCATCGTGGCCCGCCTGGTGCGCGGCATGGCCAACGACTCGGGGTCCAGTTCGGCGAGCGCCTCGGTGGTGGGGAACAGGTGCGTGAGGCCGCCGTCGCGGTCGGTGATCGGCTCGCCGTGCGCTTGGACGAGCCGGGCCGCGTGCGTGCGGGCGGCGGCCGTGGACACCTGCTGGCCGAGGACCGCGCGGATCGCGAACTCCTCCGGGTCCGTGGTGCGCGGCACCCGCCTGCCGGGGTCCTTGCGCACCAGCGGCGCGAGCACCGGGTCGGTGGCGAGCTGGTCGTCCACGGCCACCGGGTCCGCGTCCAGGTCGAGCAGCCAGCGGCAGCGGTTGATGGCCGTGGTCAGGTCGCGCAGGTCGGTCAGCGCGAGACGGCAGTCGACGTACTCCGGCTCCGGCCGCAGGGTCGCGATGCCGTGGCCGTGCGGCAGGCGCAGCGTCCGGCGGTACGCGCCGTCCCGCCACTCCTCCACGCCCGGCACGCCGGTCGCGACGAGGTGCCCGAACAGGTTGTCCGGGCACAGCGGGCGGCGGAACGGCAGCCGCAGCGACAGCACGCCGGGCGTCTGCGCCCCCGGCTTCTTCGCGCGGGCGCGGAGTTCGCTCGGCGTCAGCGCGTAGACCTCGCGGACGGTGTCGTTGAACGTCCGCACGCTGGCGAACCCGGAGGCGTGCGCCACGTCAGCGAGGGGCAGGGTCGTGGTCTCGATGAGCAGCCGGGCGGTCTGGGCGCGTTGAGCGCGCGCCAACGCCAACGGACCCGCGCCCAGTTCGGCGAGCAGCTGGCGCTCGATCTGCCGGACGCTGTACCCGAGGTGCGCCGCCAGCCCCGGCACGCCCTCCCGGTCGACCAGCCCGTCCCCGATCATCCGCACCGCCCTGGCCACCAGGTCGGCCCGCTCGTTCCACCGGGGCGACCCCGGCGACGTGTCCGGCCTGCACCGCTTGCACGCCCGGAACCCCGCCTGCTGCGCGGACGCGGCACTGGGGTGGAACACCATGTTCTCGACCTTGGGCGGCGCCACCGGACAGCTGGGGCGGCAGTAGATCCCGGTGGTCCGCACAGCGATGAAGAACCACCCGTCGAACCGCGCGTCCCTCGACCGAACGGCACGGACGCAACGCTCGTGGTCGGTGTGCATGTCCCAAGTCTGCGCGAGCGAGCCGCCCACCGCTCGCGAGAAAACGACATCGAGCTTCTAGGGCGTCACACCGGGGAGTCGGGACTCCAAGTACGCCTTGCCGACCTTCTTCGGGACCACCATGAGCCACGCGTCGATGATCAACTCGTGCAGCTCCTCCACGGACAACGCGGACATGGACCCGTGGACCCAGTTGAAGCGGAGGTCGGACTCACGGGGCATCGAGAACACCTCCGGCCTGCTCGCGACGAGGAACTCGCGCTCCTCCTTGGGGAAGCCGAAACCGAGGGTCAGCTCGTCCGGGGACAGGGCGGCGTAGACGATCGCGCCGACCCGGAACTTCGGGCGGTCTCGGACAAGGTGTTCCGAGCTGCGCGGGAGGGTCCGGGTCAGGCGTCGTAGGTCTTCTCCTGTTGCCACAAGGGCATTCTTACTTGCTCGCGTGCTCCACGGCCCACGAGAGCGCCTTGTCCGCCACGGCTTCCCAGCCGGGCTGGCCGACGGTGTAGTGGGTGCGGTCGGGGAACTCGAAGTACTCGGTCACGGCCGGGGACTTGTGGTAGCGGTGGACGTTCTCCTTGTTCAGCGCGGCGGGGACGATGTGGTCGTTGCCGCCCGCGATGAACAGCAGCGGGGCGCGGTCGCGGGTGAAGTCGACCTTGGTGGCGGCTTTGGGGTTGAAGTTCGCGAAGGCGCCCTGGAACAGGACCCGTGCGGCGGCCGGGACGTGGTAGCGGTCGTAGACCTCGCGCGACTCGGCCTCGGTCAGCGAGTTGGTGAACGCGTAGTGGAACTGGGCCGGGGTCAGCGGGACCGCGCGCTTCGCGTTGCCGGGGTTGGAGAGCACCGGCGAGGCGGACTTGAGGGTGGACAGCGGCAGCCGCAGGACGCCCTTCACCGGACCGGAGTCGATGGCCACGCCCGCGACGCCGAGGCCGCGGTCGAGCAGGAGCTGGGTGAACGTGCCGCCGAAGGAGTGGCCCATGATGATCGGCGGCTTGTCGAGCGCCCGGATGACGGTCTCGTAGTGGTCGACGATCTCCTTGATCCCCAGGCCTTCCAGCGGCGACGGGTCCTTGCGCAGGGCCTCCGCGCCGACCTCCAGGCCGGGCCACGCCGGGGCGATGACCGTGAAGCCGAGGGCTTCGTAGCGCTCGATCCACTTCTCCCAGCTCAGGGGCGTCATCCAGAGGCCGTGGACCAGGACGATCGTGTCGGCTGTCGCGGTCGGGCGGATGGCTTCGGCACTCATGGCTGGCGCTCCCGTTAACGTTGATGAAACAGAACGTTCTGTTTCGTTATGAGCGTGACCGTAGCCCCGCAGGGACCGTGCGTCAAGCCAAAACGAGACAGAACGTTCTGTTAACCTGGAGGCATGGGGACGTCCACCACCGGCCGCAGGTCAGCGGCACGCGAACGCCTGCTGGAGACGGCGAGGCAGGTCTTCTACGCCAGGGGGATCAACGGGATCAGCGTCGACGAGGTCATCGCCTCCGCCGACGTCAGCCGGGCCACGTTCTACCGGCACTTCCCCGGCAAGGACGACCTCGTCCGCGCCTACCTCCAGGAGGAGGACCGGTCGATCCGGGAACGGGTCGACGGTGCCGCGAAAGCGGCGGCGAACCCCTCGGAAGTGCTGCACCTGCTGGTGCTGGGCTTGGACGAGCAGATCTGCGGCGCGGGTTTCAGGGGGTGCCCGTTCATCAACGCGGCCGCCGAGTATCCCGATCCGGCGCACCCCGTTCGCGAAGTCGTGGCGGAGCACCGGACGTGGTTCATAAACGCTGTTACTGAACTCGTCACGGCGATTGGCCACCCCAATCCCGAACGGGCGGCGCGGGCCGTGGTCATGCTGCGCGACGGCGCGATGGTGGGCGGATATCTCGACGACCCGAAAGCGACCGGCGACAGCCTGGCCCACGCCGTGGACGCCGTCACGCGAAACCCGTCCTGAACGACCGCGGCCGCTACGGGAACCCCGAGGGCTCCCGTAGCGGCGCTCCGGCGGTCAGCGCGCGGCGGCCAGACGGGCCAGCCACGCCAACGGGATGTCGACACGTCCTCGGGTCCGCGAGTCGAGGACGAGCCGGAGCACCGGGCACGCCCGGACCCCACCGGCGGTGGGTAGGACCGCCGTCGGTCCGAGCGGCCTCCGGTCAGGTTGCCGCACCGTGCCAGCGACCGGGTCGCTCGACGCACGGCCGCTGAGAAGACCCCCAGGACCCCTCAGCGGACAACGCCCCGCGCCATTCGCGCGTCACCTTCGAAACCACGGGTATCAGGTCTCCTTCACAGCGACGGCGGATGAGCGGAACGTCGTGGAGCAGCTTGACAGAGCAAGTCGTTAGGCTGGACCGCCCAGAGTTTCCACGGCCGACAAAAGACCTGATCACATGTACTCGTCGGGTTTTCCGGTCCGGATCCACAACGGATGGCAGGCCAGCGGATGAGCAGTTCCGGTCCGGGGATGGGACCGCGCGGGGTGTTCGCCGAGAGGTTCGCCCTGCTCTACGCCGAGGCGGGCGACCCGCCCTTGAAGAAGGTCACCGAGTCGGTGGCGCGGGCCCGTCGCACCGACGAGCAGAACCGGCCCGTGCGGGCCACCGCGCAGCGCGTGAGCGACTGGCGCCGCGGCCGCAACGTGCCCGCCCGGTTCGCGGCCTTGTCCGTGGTACTGGAGGTCTTGATCGGTGAAGCCCGCAAAGTGCGGTCCGCGCCGGCGGTGCCGGACCTCTACGACGTGGCCGCCTGGCGGGCCCTCTGGCAGGAGGCCCAGGCGAGTCCGGCGGCCGGTTCCGACCCGTCCGAGGACGAGTCGCCCAGCGGCGAGATCGGCCTGTGCCCCTATCGCGGACTGGCCGCTTTCCGGCCGGAGGACTCCGGCTGGTTCTTCGGCAGGGAACGCAGCACGGCCGCGTTGGTGAGTCGTTTGGGAAACGCGGCGGACACCAGTGGAATCGTGATGCTCGTCGGCGCGTCCGGCGCCGGTAAATCCTCTCTCGTGCGCGCCGGAATGATTCCTTCCATCGCGCGCGGCGATCTGGGAATCGACGGTTCCGCGAAATGGCCGGTCGTTCTCATGACGCCCGGCGCGGATCCGCTGAAGGAATTGGCGCACCAGGTCCCGGAATTGGCGGACGCGCTCGACCTCGCGCTCGGCCACGACGGGATGGAGCCCGAGTCGGGCGCGGCGCAGGGGCTGGACGCGTTCATCAACCAGACCCTCATGGGCGTCCTGCGGTTCGCCACCCAGATCCGGGCGGCGTTCGCCGCGTTCGCCCGGCGGCACGACGCTGACCGGCTGGTGCTCGTCGTCGACCAGTTCGAGGAGGCCTTCACCCTCGGCGGCGACGAGGCGCGGCTCCAGGTGTTCGTGCAGGCGCTGCACGCCGCGTGCACCCCGACCCTGCCCGGCGGCACGCCCCCGGTGCTGGTGGTGCTGGGCGTCCGGGCCGACTTCTACGGCCGCTGCCTCGCCTACCCGGAGCTGGCCGACGCGTTGCAGGACCGGCAGATGGTGCTCGGCCCGATGACGTCGGCCGAGCTGCGCGAGGCGGTGTCGCGGCCCGCGAAGGCCGCCGGGCTGCAACTCGAACCCGGCCTGATCGAACTGATGCTGCGGGACCTCGGCGTGCGCGGCGGCAGGCCGCAGGGCAGGCAGGGCGCGTACGACGCCGGCGCGCTGCCGCTGCTGTCGCACGCGCTGCTCGCGACGTGGCAGCGCAGGCAGGGCGGCAAGCTCACCATCAGCGGCTACCGGGCGGCGGGCGGCATCCAGGGCGCGGTCGCGGCGACCGCCGAACGCGCGTGGGCCGACCTCGACCCGGCGGCGCAGCGGGCCGCGCGGCCGTTGCTGCTGCGGCTGGTCCGGGTCGGCGACGACACGCAGGACACCCGCAGGCGGTCCACCCGGTACGAGCTGGTGGACCAGGCGCCCAACCGGGCCGCCGCCGAGGAAGCGCTCGAGGTGCTGGCCAGGGCCCGGCTCGTGACGCTGGACGCGGGCTCGGTCGAGATCACCCACGAGGCCCTGCTCCAGGCGTGGCCGCGGCTGCGGGCCTGGGTCGACCAGGACCGCGAGGGCAGCCTGCTGCGCCAACGCCTGGAGGAGGACGCGGCCACGTGGGCGGCGCAGGACCGGGACTCCTCGCTGCTCTACCGCGGCGCCCGGCTGGAGACCGCGCGGCAGTGGGCCGACGGCGCCGGGCCGGGATCGCTGACGGCGACGGCGGGCGACTTCCTCGCCGTGTCCAGCCAGCAGCGCACCCGGTCGACGTGGCTCCGCCGCGCGGCCGTCGCCGTCGTGGTGGTGCTCGCGCTGATCGCGGGCACGGCCGCCGTGCTCGCGGTGCGGGAACGCGACGAGGCCGTGTTCCGCGGGGTCGTGGCGGAGGCGAACCGGCTCCAGGACAGCGATCCGTCGCTGTCCGCGCAGCTCGACCTGGTCGCGCACCGGATGCGGCCGGACGACCAGGACGTCTACACGCGGCTCGTGTCCACCGAGACGACCCCGCTGGCCATGCCGCTGACCGGGCACACCGGCGCGGTGTACCTGACGACGTTCAGCCCGGACGGCCGGACGCTCGCGACCGCGAGCTACGACAACACCGTGCGGCTGTGGGACGTCAGCGACCGCACGAACCCGCGTCCGCTGGGCGACCCGCTGGTCGGGCACACGAGCTGGGTCAGCTCCGCGGTGTTCTCCCCGGACGGCAAGACCCTGGCGTCCGCGGGCGACGACAAGACCGTCCGGCTGTGGGACCTCACCGACCTCGCCCACCCCACGCCGATCGGCGAACCGCTCCAGGGCCACGACGGCACGATCTACCTGCTCGCCTTCTCCCCCGACGGCAAGACGCTCGCCACCGCGAACGAGGAGAAGACGTCCCGGCTGTGGGACGTCACGGACCGCCAGCACCCCAAGCCCCTCGGCGACCCGTTGGGCCACCACGACGCCGCCGTCCGCTCGATCGCGTTCAACTCGGCCGGGACCGTGCTCGCGGTCGGCGGCGACGACAAGACGATCGTGCTGTGGGACGTCGCCGACCCCGCGAACCCCGCCGTGCTCTCCACCGTGGGCGGCTACGACTCGACCATCCACTCCGTCGCGTTCAGCCCGGACGGCAAGACCCTCGCCACCGGCAGCGACGACAAGACGGTCCGGCTCTGGAACGTGACCGACCCGGCCCGGCCGCAAGCGCTCGGCCGTCCCCTCACCGACCACAAGGACAGCGTGTGGTCCGTCGCGTTCAGCCCGGACGGGCGGCTGCTCGCCACCGGCAGCGCGGACAGCACCGCCCGGCTGTGGAACGTGACCGACCCGGCGCAGCCGCAGGCGCTCGGCCAACCGCTGTCCGGCCGCAACAGCATCGTGTTCGCCGTGGGGTTCAGCCCGGACGGGCGCAGCCTCGCGACCGGCAGCGCGGACCAGACCGTGCGGCTGTGGTCGCTGCCGCCGTCGGTGCTGGTCGGCCAGAGCGGGCAGACCGACACACCGACCTACAGCGCCGACGGCAAGCTGCTGATGACCGCCAGCGACGACCGCACGATCCGGCTCTGGAGCCTCGCCGACCCCAGCGGTCCGCGGGCGCTGGGGCAGCCGATCGTCGCGCACGGCGCGGCGGTGTGGAAGATCGCGCTCAGCCCAGACGGGAAGCTGCTCGCCTCCGGCGGCGAGGACCGGACCGTGCGGCTGTGGGACGTCAGCGACCCCGCGAACCCGAAGGCGGTGGGGGCGCCGCTCCAGGTGCAGACCCGGTTCATGGCGCGGGTCGGGTTCAGCCCGGACGGCCGTCTGCTGATCACCGGGAACGACGACAAGTCGTTGCAGCTGTGGGACATCTCGGACCCGGCCCGGCCGACGAAGGTGGGGCAGCCGATCACCGGCGCGGAGGGGTACGTCGAGTACGCCCAGTTCACCCCGGACGGCAGGACGCTCGTCACCGCCAGCGCCGACAAGGCGATCCGGCTCTACGACGTGACCGACCCGACCGCCGTGCGCAAGCTCGGCGCGCCCGTCTTCGGCCACACCGCGCCCATCCGCGGCGGAGCGCTGAGCCCCGACGGGCGCACCCTCGCCACGACCAGCGACGACAAGACCGTGCGGCTGTGGGACATCCGCGACCCCGCGAAGGTCAAGCAGATCGGCCTCCCGCTCGCCGGGCACACCGAGTCGGCCGTGTCGGCGGCGTTCAGCCCGGACGGCACCCGGCTCGCGACCTCCAGCGACGACAAGACGATCCGGCTGTGGGACGTGCACGACGTGACCAGGGCGACGCCGATCGGGCAGGCCCTGACCGGGCACGACGCCAGGGTCAGCGGCATCGCCTTCAGCCCGGACGGGCGCAGCCTGGCGTCCACGGGCTTCGACGCCACGGTCCGGTTGTGGGACCTCGACCGGAACCACGCGATCGACCGGATCTGCACCAGCACCAAGGGCGTGCTGACCGAGGACCTGTGGCAGCGGCACCTGACGCAGCTCGCCTACGACCCGCCGTGCCCGTAGCGGGTTCCACCCAGTGCGAGCGGGCGTTGACCCAGCGTGAGGTGGATCTTGGGCCGAACGGACGCCGAAGCCACTTCAGTCCGAGTAGCGGTCGGGCTCAAGCGGTCTGCGTAGGGTCCCGGCCATGCGTCTTCTTGCCAGGGTCGGCAGCCCGCACACCGTGGCCGTGGTCGTCACCGCGATCACCGCGCTCTACCTCCTCCTCGTGGTGCTCGGCAACGTCACCGACTACGGGACGAACAGGGCGTTCGTCGAGCACGTGTTCGCGATGGACACCACGTTCCAGTCGCCGAACACGCTGTGGCGGGCCATCACGTCCCCCGCGCTGGTGACGATCGCCTACGTCCTGATCATCGCGTGGGAGGCGGTGACGGCGCTGGTGCTGGTCGCGGCGGTCGTGGCGTGGGTGCGGGTCATCGGCGGCGGGCGCGACGCGACGACGGCCCGGCAGCTGTCGTCGGCGGGGCTCGCGATGCAGCTGCTGCTGTTCGGGGCCGGGTTCATCGCGATCGGCGGCGAGTGGTTCCAGATGTGGCAGTCGAAGTCGTGGAACGGCCTGGGGGCCGCGGTGCAGAACTTCACCGTCGCGGGCATCAGCCTGGTCCTCGTGCACGTCGTGGGCCGCGAGAAGGCCTGATCCGACTCCCCCCGCCCCACCCGGCGGGGGGACCTACAGGTCCACCAGCGCCGACGGGCGACCGAAGTGCGCGCCCGTCGCGGTGTCCGCGCCCGACGTCCGCCACCAGTCCGCCAGCTCCGGCGTGTCCACGCCGTCGACGAGCACCGCCGCGCCCGCCAGGTGCGCGACCGCCACCAGGTCCGCCAGCACGCGCGTCGTGATCGGGTTCCGCTCCGCGCACACGCCCCAGCGCGGCACGCGCACCTCGCGCACCGGCAGCGCCTCCAGGCAGGCGAACTCGCCCGCGGCCCCGGTGAAGCCGCCCATCGCCGTCCGCACGCCCGCGTCCGCCAGCACCGTCAGGTTGTCCACGGCGTCGTCGTCGTCCGCGACCAGCAGGCCCGCGGGCAGTCCGAGCCGCAACGACCCGGCGGGCAGCCCGGTGTCCGCGAGCACCCGCAGCACCGAGCCGACGAGGTCCGGGTCGGTCGCCTGTCCCGCCGCCAGGTGGACCGACAGCGGCAGGTCGAGGTCGGTGCGCTGCCGCCACCAGCGGAGCTGCTCGGCCGCGGTGCGCAGCAGCCACGTGCCCAGCGGCAGCACCAGACCGGTCTCCTCGGCCAGGTCGACGCATCGGTCGTGCTCGATGACGCCGTGGTCCGGGTGGTTCCAGCGCAGCAGCGCGGTCAGGCCGGTGATCCCGCCGCCCGCCAGCCGGTGCTCGGGCTGGAAGACGACGTCGATCTCGCCGGACTCCCACGCCCCCGGCATCACGGCCGCCAACCCGAGCCGCTCGCGGTCCGCCGCATCCCGGCCCGCGTCGTAGAGGCCCCACTGCCTGCGACCGCTCTTCTTGGCGCGGCGCAACGTCATGTGCGAGGCGCGGAGCAGTTCGACCGGGTCGAACGCGGGCGCCGGGCGGTCGACCACGCCGATGCTGGCGGACACCGCGATGCCGTGGCCGCCCACGTACAGCGGCTCGGCCAGCTCGTCGTTGATCCGGTTGACGGTCGTGACGACGTCCGGCGTGGTGGAGCAGTTCTCGACCAGCACGGCGAACTCGTCGCCCTCCAGGCGCGCGACCATCGCCCGCTCGGCCGCGAACGCGACCCGCAGGCGGTCCGCCACCGACTTCAGCAGGTGGTCGCCCGCCGCGCGGCCCAGCCCGTCCGTGACGACCGAGAACGCGTCCAGGTCGAGGTGGTAGAGGGTCACGCCGAACGCCGGATCCGCCTGGCGCAGCGTGGTTTCCAGGCGCGTGGTGAAGAACTGCCGGTTCGGCAGGCCGGTGAGCGCGTCGTGCAGCGCCTGGTGCGTGAGCTGGCTGCCGAGCAGCGTCAACTCGCTGACGTCCTCGACGATCGTGACGAACTGCCCCGGCTCCCCCGCCGCGTCCCGCAGCAGCGCCACGGCGAGCGTGCCGCGCACGACCTCGCCGTCCTCGCGCACCAGCCGCAACCGCAGCGGCACCCGCTGGTGCACGCCGTCGAGCAGGTCCCGGAGCGCGGCCCGCAGGTCGTCGGCGTCCTCGTGGTGCACCACGGAGTGCAGCGTCCGCCCCGCGAGGTCCGCGCCGACGATCTCCGCCAGCGCGTTGTTCGCGCGGACGAACGTGCCGTCCAACGCCGTCACGGCGATGCCGCTGGCCGAGGACGTGAACACCTCGTCCGCCAGCGCCTCGCTGACCTTGAGGTTCCACTGGGCGGCCTTCGCCGCCACCAGCAGCGCCTGGCTGACGCTCTCCTGCTGTTCGAGCACCACGCGCTGGACGGCCTCGACGTAGCCCGCGGCCACCGCGCCGAGCACGGCGAGGACCCGCTTGGTGCGCCCGTCGACGCACTGGAGCTCCGGCGAGGAGAGCAGGGCGGGCCCGAGGAGCTCCAGGGTCTCGCGCAGGCTCGCTGGAGCCGTGCAGTGCAGGTCGACGAGCCGGGACCCCGCGGCCGACGCCTGCTCGGGGGTGAACGGGTGCGCCACCACGGCGTCGTGCAGGCGGTGCACGAGCTGCCGCAGCTGGTGCTCCAGCTCCTCCGGCGGGAGGGGGATGTACGCCGTGGAGCGGAGGGCCGCCGCCCACTTGCGGGCGAGCTTGCGCCGCTCCCGCCTACCGGTGCCGGGAGCGATCCGCACGTCTTCGGGGAGGGCTGAGCTCATGCCACCTTGCCTGCTGGGGGGACAGGACGGCTGGGGTTCAGGTGGCCCACGCCGCCGCGGAACCATACCCGCGGAACCTGTGCGCCGCCTATGAATGTCCCCCACGCGGGTGGAATCCCGCTGCTCACGGTCACCGTGCGCACCACCAGCACCAAATCCGGTCCTCACCCGACGGAGTTGGGCGTCCCCGGACGACGATGGGGTGTGAGCGAACCGCGGGTGGCACCCGATCCGGCGTTCGCAGTGCTCGAGCTGTACGACGAGGCGCTGCCGCAGGTGTACGGGTACCTGCTGGCCAGGTGCGGGAACCGGGTGGTGGCCGAGGAGTTGACGTCCGAGACGTTCCTCGCCGCCGTCCGGGGCGCGCGCGACGGCGGGCCGGTCAGCACGGCGTGGCTGATCGGCGTGGCCCGGCACAAGCTCGTCGACCACTGGCGGCGGGTCGAGCGCGAGCACCGCGGGCTGCGGCAGGTGTACGAGGAACAACCGGTCACGGACCCGTGGGACGGGTTCGTGGACACGCTGCACGCGCACGCCGTGCTGGCGGAACTGGGCGCGCACCACCGGTGCGCGCTGACGTTGCGGTACCTGGACGGCCTGCCGGTCGCCGAGGTCGCCCGGTGCCTCGGCCGGACCGTGCACGCCACCGAGGCGCTGCTGACCAGGGCCCGCGCCGCGTTCCGGCGGGCGTACGCGGGAGGCCGTGATGACTGACCCGTTCGACGCCCTCCGCCTGCCGGTCACGCCGGTCGCCCCGTCCCCGGACTTCGCCGCCCGCCTGCGGGCCCGCTTGGAAGACGCCGTCCTCGATCGTCCCGTTGGAGGAGCCATGACCACGTCCGCACTGACCCCGTACCTGGCCGTCACCGACGCCCGCGCGGCGCTCGACTTCTACGTGGAGGTGTTCGGCGCGACCCGGCGTGGCGACCCGATCGTCATGGACGACGGCCGCGTCGGCCACGCCGAACTCGCCTTCGGCGACTCGGTGATGATGTTGTCCGAGGAGTTCCCCGACCTGGGCCACATCGCCCCCACCACGAGCCACCCGTCGTACCGCCTGGAGGTGCACGACCTGGACACCGCGGTGTCCCGCGCCCTGACCAGGGGCTCGACCCTGCTGCGCCCCGTGGGCGACACCGGCCACGGCAGGGGCGCCACCGTCCTGGACCCGTTCGGCCACCGCTGGCTCCTGGCCGAACCCGAGCCCGTGCACGGGACGCTGGGCTACCACACGTTCCAGGTGCCGGACGCGGAAGCGGCGAAGACGTTCTACGGAGCGGTGCTGGGGTGGCGGTTCACGCCGGGGAGGGTGGAGAACGGGTGGCAGATCGACGGGACGGGCGGCATGGCCGGGCTGTGGGGAGGGCAGGGGCAGATCGGCTGGAAGCTCATGTACGCCGTGCGCGACCTCGAAGCGGCCCTGACCGCGGTGCGCACGCACGGGGGGACGGCGGGCGACATCGAGTCCCAGCCCTACGGCCTGTCCGCCGAGTGCACCGACGACCAGGGCATCGAGTTCTGGCTCTGGCAGCCGTGAGGTGCGGCTGAACGGACCGTTCACGCCCACCCGAGGGCATGAACGGTCCGTTCACCTGCGGATTCGGAGGGTGGCGGGAAGACGCGGGGCGGGCTTGGGTGAACGGCCCGTTCACAAGCGAGTGCCGGGAAGGCCTCCTGCTCGAGGCCCGACACGGGCGAGACCGCACCCGCCCTCGACTCCTGCATGAACGGACCGTTCACGCGGGGCTTCCGAAAGAGGCTCGCGCAGCAACCCGACCCGCCGCCCTCCGCACTCGAGCCCGGCATGAACGGACCGTTCACCACGGGGTATCCAGAAGAAGTGCCCGCAAAAGAGCCTGCCAGGAGGCGCCCGCTTGGCCACCCGCCGCCAGGCCCCCGACACGAACGGACCGTTCGGCCTCAGAAAGGCCAACACAGGGCCGTTCGCTCTGCGCCGCCGAAGACCCCGGTGTGAACGGGCCGTTCACAGCCAACCTCCGGCGGGCATTCGCAAGGAAGCCCACGCGGAAGATCAAGTCGGGTCACTCCCGCCGCACTACCGCCAAGTCCCCGACACGAACGGACCGTTCAACCTCGGGAGTGCCGACCGGGGGCGTTCGCTCTTGCGCCCCGCCGCCAAGAGCCTGGTGTGAACGGACCGCTCGCTGCTGGGCCTCCCGTCAGCGGCCCGGCACAGGGGCAAGGCCGGTCGTTAACCGCCGCCCAACCTTCGGTGCGAACGGACCGTTCACACCGAACCCGCCATGGCTGGCCCGGTGCAAGGGTCGCTGCACCAACCCGCCGCCCGACACAGGCGTGAACGGGCCGTTCACAAGCAAACCCCAGAGAAGGCGTCGGAGGGAAACCCGGCCAAGACCCCACCACCAACCCCCGCGTGAGCGGGCCGTTCACCAAGCCCTCAGGGGAGGATTTCCCTTAGTTGGGCGAGTAGTTCGCCGCGGCTGGTGCAGCCGAGGCGTTGGCGGATGCGGGCCATGTGGTGTTCGACTGTCTTCGCGGAGATGAACAGGCGGTCGCCCACCTGCTTGTACGTCATCCCCGCGACCACCAGGTCGGCCACTTCGCGTTCCCGGTCGCTGAGTTGGGCCGCTTCCGGTGACGGGGCGGGGTCGGTCGTCGGGGTGGTCGTGGGTTTCTTCTGGCTGGTGGGGCGGCCTTGGAGAAGGCGGGCGCAGTCCAGGAGTCTGACCATGGCCTGGCGGTCGGTGGTGCGTATCGCGGCTTGGCCCGCCAGGCGTGCGCCGTCCCACCACTGGCCCGCGGCGTGGAGGCCGCGGGCGGCCTCCTCCACGCGGTCGGGTTCCACCTTGCCCGCGAGGACGTCGAGCCAGGCCTCGGCGGCGTCCGAGACGATCGCGTTGTAGCGGGTGCGGTCGCGGTGGGTGGCCAGGGCCGCCGCGTGTTCCTCCGCCACGTCGGTCTGCTCGGCGATGATCGCGGCGTGCAGGCCGCTCCAGTGCAGGGGCACGGCCCACAAGGGTGGGTCGCCGAGGGAGCGGAGCAGGGTTCGGGCGGCCGTGAGGTGCGGGGCCAGGCGGTGTTCGTCGCGGAGTCGGGCCGCGGCCGCGGCGAACTCGCCCAGCGGCAGGAACGTGAACAGGTCCACGGGGTGCCGCAGCACGGCTTCGCAGGCCTGTTCCCAGGTGCGCTTCACCGTGGCCAGGTCGCTGTTGCGGCGAGCGATGCCGATCTCCAGCGCGACGGCGAACAGCCAGTCGCGCGGTTCGAGGCGCTTGCCGCTCTTCTTCAACGCCACCAGGCAGTCCTTGGCCTCGACCAGGTTGCCCCGGACCATCGCGATCCACGCCCGCAGCACCACGTGCCGGATGGTCATCAGCGTGCCGCCCACGCCCGCCGCCGCGGCGCGGTCCAGCACGGACTCGGCGACGCCGGACTCGCCGCAGTGCAACGCCACCAGCGCCGCCAGCGCGGCGGGGCTGTCGGGTAGGAGGGCCGCGCGGCCGACGGGTTCGAGGAGGCCCGACGCGCGGACCAAAGTGGACAGTGCCGTCATCGGCTCGGCGACGACCGACTCGCGCATCCCCTGCGCCATCAGGGCCGCCGCGCCGTCGAACGACGTGGGCGGGGCGGTCGGCAGCGCGAGGTCGCCGGGCACGTGGCCGGTGCCGACGCGGCCGACCACGGCGAACGCGGCGGCGGACGGCGTGGTCGACCAGCGGTACAGCTCGGTGCTGCGCGCGAGCTGGCCGCGGTGGGCCAGCGCGACCGCGGCGACCTCGGCGGCCTGCGCGCGGTGGGGTGATTCCGGGCCGGTGATGACCTGGTCGGCCAAGCGCAGTGCGGCGTCCAGGTCGCCCGCCATCGCGGACGCCGTGGCCCAGCGGGAGGCGACGTCGGCGTTCGGCGCGCCCGCGGCGGCGCTGGCGGCCAGCAGGCGCGCGGCCAGCGCGGGGTCGGCGTCGAGGGCTTCGGCGGCGGCGGTCTGGAACGCGTCCGCGATGCCGGGGCCGCCGACGCCCGTGCCGATCAGGGGCCGCACCAGGTCGAGGACCGGGCCGCCGGACGCGAGTTGCAGTTCGGCGAGGCGCTGGCGCACGGCGATGCGGCGCTCGGCCCGGCTCAGCAGCGCCACGGCTCGGCGCGCCAACGGCACCAGCGTGCCGTCCTGGGCGAGCAGACCGGTGGCGCGACCGGCGTCGATCACCTCGCCCACGGCGTCGAAGTCCTTGTCCAGCAACGATCCCAGCAGGTCCAGCCGCAGTCCCGCGCCCGCCTCGGCGGCGAGCAGGAACTTCTGCAGGTCGCCGTCGAGCCAGTCCAGCTCCGGCCGGAACGCGGTCACGGCCTCGGCCGTCACCTCGGCCGTGGTCAGCCCCGCGAGGCGTTCCACGAACCTCGGCACGCCCCCGGTCTGCTGGTGCACGAAGTCGACCACCGCGCGGGACGTGCCTGCGGGCAGGTACTCCTTGACCTGGTCCTTGGTGAACGCCGTCGGCATCAGCGCGCGCCACCGGCCCGCGGACTCGGCCAGCAGCCGCTGCCGGGGCCACGGCCGGTAGGCCACGACGAGCCGCGGGTCGTCGGCGTCCACCAGGTCGCGGAGCTGCTTCTCGTCCAGCAGGTGCGCGTCGTCCACGAGGCGCACGCTCTCCCCGGCGTAGACCCGTTCGATCTCGCGCAGGATCGCCGTCTTGCCGTAGCCGCCGGGCGCGACCACGCCCAGGCGCAGCGGCGCTGTCGGGTCGGCGGCGATGTCGGCCAGGAGCTGACGGGTCGCGTCGTCCGGGAGGAGCGCTGGGTGCGTCGTCGATCGGTGGCTCAACGGCCGTCCTCGTCGTCGGTGCTCGGGGTGCCGCGGCGCGATCCCGCGGGTTTGAGGCCGCGCACGACCCGCTGCACGGGGCCGCGCGGCAGGTCGAGCGGGGTGATGTCGACCGGTGGTCGGGGTGGTGGGGCGGTGAACTCGTCGTCGGTCAGGCCGAGTTCGCCGACCGGGAACCGCAGCGACGGGTCGTCGAAGCGGCGCAGGACCGAGGTCTCGCGGGGTTCGGGTTCGGCGTCGGGGCCTTCGACGACGCGGCGGGCGACCAGCGCGGCCCCCTTGACCACGGACGTCTCCGGCGCGGCCTCGATGGCGATCCGGCCGCGCAGCGCGCCCGCCACGGTCTCGGCGATCAGCGGGATCCGGGCGCTGCCGCCGACCAGCAGCACCACGTCCGGGTCGCCGTGCGCGGTGGTCGTGCGGACGAGCGTGTCGACGGCGAGGTCGACGCCCGCGCGGATCAGGTCCTCGAACCTGGGCCGGGTCAGCCGCACCTCGCGCACGCCGTCGGCCAGGTGCACCGGCACCACGACCTCGGACAGCGCCGAGAGCGCGCGCTTCGCGGCCTCGGCGTCGAAGCGCAGCCGGGCCAGCACCTGCGCGACCCACGGGTCGGCGGGGTCGAGGTCGGTCAGCTCGCGGCCGAGTTCCGCCCGCACGTGGCCGACGACGGCGTCGTCGAAGTCGACGCCGGTGTGGTGGTCGTAGCCCTCGGCGGTGCCGACGAGCTCCGGCGCGGAGTCCAGCGCGCGGCGGACGACGGAGCTGGCGAAGGCGTGGCTGCCGATGCTGACGACGGCCAGCACGTCACCGCCGCCGCCCGCGGCGAGGTGGTTCTCCACGGCCGCGAGGGGCTCGGCGACCAGCGTGCAGCGGTCCAGGCCGACCAGCCGCAACGCCTGCGCGAACAGCTCCTTGCGGTGTGCGCCCCAGTCGGCGGGGTGGGTCACGGCGACGTGGGTCGCCGGTCCGCCCTCGCGCTCGGCGACCTGGCCCGCGACCCACATGACCAGCAGCGCGGTGAGGTCTTCCGGCGTCACCCACTCCTGGCCGAGCAGGACGGGCACCTCGTCGCCGATCCGCCGGGCGAACCCGGTGGCGGTCAGCCACGGGTCACCGGCCTCGCCGACGGCGTACTCGCCGTCCGGGGTGAGCCGCAACGACGACGCGACACCGCCGCCGGGGCCGCCGAGCCCGACCACCTCGACCTCCGGCCTGCCCACGCGGGCGAGGCGGCAGATCGCGGCCGCGGTGCGGGTGGCGCCCACATCGACCCCAAGGACGTAGGGCAACTCCGGGACTCCTCACTCACCTGTTCGTACCAGTCCTGTGTACGTACACCCGTGATCATTCGCTCACAAGCACGGCCCCTAATCCCCTAGGGGGTGAACGAAAACCACCCCATCGTGGATACGGCATCTACTGGGAGTGATCCCCGATGGCGGCGAACCCCCCAGCTCCTACCTTTGTCCCCAGTGCCGGAACCGCAGTTCTCCCGGCTCCCTGACACCCCGCATGACCCTTGGAGATCACCAGTGAGCTCGAACACGCTGCACGAATTCGTCCTCGGTCTGCTCAGCGACCCGACCGCGCTGGCCGACTTCCAGAACGACGCCGAGGGTGCTCTCGGCGCGGCCGGACTGGGCGACATCAGTGCGGTCGACGTGCAGGAGGTCCTGCCCCTGGTCCTCGACTACGTGCCCGCCGGGAGCCTGCCCGCTCTCGACGGCTCCGTGCTCTCGGACCTCCCCCTGGACGTCGACGTGGACGGCCCCGCCGCCGCGATCAGCCAGCTCCACGCCGTCACGCAGCTCGTCGGCGTGAGCACGACGGACGTCAACCTCGCGGCCACGGGTGCCATCGCGGCCGACGAGAACGGCCTGGAGGCCTTCACCGGCCTGTCCGCGTGGGGCCTGGCGGACGCGGCGGGCGCGGCCGACATCAAGCTCCCCGGTGACTTCTCCGCGGTGAACGACGTGACCGGCTCCCTGGACGGGGCGTTGGACACCGCGACCGGTCTCGCAGACCCGGCGACGGGCGCACTCCACGGCGCCACCGCCCCCCTGAGTGGGGTCACCGGCGCGCTGCCGGGCGCGGAAGGGCTGACCTCCTCCGTGTTCGGACCGACCGACACCCTCCACGGTGTCGTCGACGGCGTGACCGGTGGCCTCACCGACGGTCTCGACCTGGGCCACACCCTCGACGTCGGCGGTCTCCACGACGTCGCGTTCACCACCTCGGCCCCGATCGGCGCCGACACCCTGGGCGCCGTCGGCGGCGACCTCGCGTCGCACTCGGCCGTGGGCAGCGTCGTGAGCAACGTCACGGACGGCCTGCACGACGCGCACCTCCCCGGCGCCGACCTCCACGGCGTCACCGACCTGCTGTTCTGATCTCGTTTCGATCTCGTTGCGCTACCGGGGGTCGGTTCCGTCCAC
>NZ_JBHYHC010000144.1:0-23180 GCF_042738955.1 Umezawaea sp. NPDC059074 | reverse complement strand
CCGCCACGACGGGGTCAGCGGGTGGACCAGCGCTGGGCGCCGGTGCCGTTGCAGGTGTAGAGCTGCACCAGCGTGCCGTTGGCGGTGCCGCTCGACGTGACGTCCACGCACTTGCCGGAGCCCACGCCGACGACGCTGCCGTTGGTGTTGAAGGTGAACTTCTGCGCCGACGTGCCGTTGCACGTGTACAGCTGGATCTTCGTGCCGTTCGCGGTGCCGTTGGCGTTCACGTCCAGGCAGTGGGTGCCGTACGCGCGCAGCTCGCCCGCCGCGGTCCGGGTCCAGCGCTGGTTCGCGCCCGCGTGGCAGTCGAAGATCACCAGCTGGGTGCCGTCGGCCGTGGAAGCGCCGTTGACGTCCAGGCAGCGGTTGGCTTGCGGGTTGGCCAGCAGCACCTCGGTGCCCACCGGCGGCGTGGCGATCGGGGTGAGGCTGCCGGGCACCGACTGGAGTGCGGAGTGCCAGCGCGCGCCCATCTTGTCGTAGCCCGCGGCGTTGGGGTGCACGCCGTCGGCCAGGTCCGCCGTGGTGATGGCGGAGTGCATGTCGACGAGGTGGGTCCTGGGCCCCTTCTGCGCCACGATGCCGGGCACGGCCGCGTTGTACGCTTGCACGCGCGACTCGAGCGTGGCGTCGCTCTCGGGCGTGATCTGGGCGACGAACAGCTCCACCGCGGGGGCGTTCAGGCGGATCTTGTCGATCAGCGCCGACAGCCTGGCCGGGGCGTTGGCGATGTCGTAGTTCTGGTTCATGTCGTTCGTGCCGATGTGCAACAGGATCGTGCGCGGCGCGGACGTCTGGAGCCAGCCGACGATGTTCGCGTCGAGCTGGTCGATCCGCCAGCCCGAGTGGCCCTCGTGGTCGTGGTCGCCGAGGTTCGCCGGGCCGTTGAAGCCGGAGCCGACGAAGTCGACGGTCTGGCCCGCCGCCGCCATCCGCTGCCAGAGGTTGATCCGGTAGCCGCCGGGGACGTTGAAGCCGTCGGTGATGGAGTCACCGAGCGGCATCACCCGCACGCCGCCGTTCGACTCGGCCACCGCGGGCACCGTCGAGGCCACCGACATCCCGGTGGCCAGTGCTACCGCTAGCGCCGCCGCGCCCAGCCGCCTGAGGTTCCATCGCATGCCGGATCCTTCTCCTTCACCGTTGACGGAGAGTTCGCGTTCGCCCGATCGATCTCACCATCGAATGGAAAAGGGCGTGGTGTCAACGGTTCTGTCCGGGTTGTCAGCCCGCGCTTCGGCATTACCGCCGAACGGGCCATTTCCGCGGCGGGCGTCAGTCGAGGCGGAGAAAGGTTTCCCCGATCTCGGCACCCCGCGCGTTCGCGTAGCCGGTGCCGGTGCCGACGACGACGAAGCCCGCGCGCCCCAAGACCTTCAGCGAGCCCGCGTTGTCACTGGCGGCACTGGCGTGCAGGGGACGCGTCGGGACCAGGTCGAGGAAGAGGGCGAGCGCGCGGCTCGCGATGCCCTGACCCCACACGGCGCGGTCGATCCAGTAGGTGATCTCGGTGTCGCCCTCGACCACGAAGCACGCGATGCTGCCGACGAGACGTCCACCGTGGACCACCGCGCACTCCGTGACGTCCGTGCGGGCCCTGATCCTCGCCCGGTGGGCGTCGAACGCCTCGCGGTCGTCGGGGTCCCTCGCGGTGAACGCCGCCGTGCGGACCGACTCGGGGTCGCGCATCAGCTCGAACAGCACGTCGTCGTCGGTCGCCTCGATCGGGCGCAGCACCACGTCCATGCGGAGGAACCTAGCAGCGCCTAGGTGACCACGACGATCTTCCCGGTGGCCTCGCCCGCCTCCATCCTGGTGTGCGCCTGGACGATCTGGTCGAACTCGTACACGCGGTCGATCGGCACGACGGCCGAGCCCGCCGCGACGGCTTCCAGGAACTCCTGGAGCACCTCGGCGGGCAGGTCGCTCGCGTCGCCGCCGTAGGCGCTGAGCCGCACGCCGCGCGGCAGGTAGCCGATGGGGTAGAAGTCGGGCACGGTCCACACGTTCGACAGCATCCCGGCGAAGCACACCGTGCCGCCCACCGCGGTGGCGCGCAGGGTGTCCGGCAGGGTGGGCGTGCCGACCAGTTCCAACGCCGCGTCGACGCCCTCGGGCAGGATCGCCCTGACCTGCGCGGCGACGTCGCCGTCCTCGGCGAGCACGTGGTCGACGCCGAGCGCGGTCAACGCGGCGGCCTTGGCGGGGTTGCGGGTCGTGGCGAACACGGTCATGTCCCGCCGCTTGGCCAGCACGGCGGCGGTCATGCCGACCGACGCGGTGCCACCGCGAACGAGGAGCGACTGTCCTTTCTGGACACCGAGGCCGACCGTCAGCGCGCCGTAGGCGGTCTGGAGCATCTCGGGGACCGCGCCGAGCGTCGACCACGGCAGGTGGCTGCTGAACCGGATGACCTGCGACGCGGGCACGAGGGTGTGGTCGGCGTAGCCGCCGTCGAACGTCCGGCCCATGCCGCCCATCATCGCCACGACCTGCGCGCCGGCCGGGAACTCGCCGCCGGGGCAGCTCTCCACGACGCCGGTCGCCTCGATGCCGAGCACGCGCGGGAACGTGACGCCGTCGGCCAGGCCGAGCCGGGTGTGCAGCTCGGAGCGGTTCAACCCGAACGCCTTCACCCGGATGAGGACCCGGCCGTGGTCCGCGGTGGGGATCGGCAGCTCGCGGATCGCGAGCGCTTCGGGCGGTCCGGGTGCGTCGAGCACGATCGCGCGCATTGTGCCGCTGTCCATTCGCAGTCGTGGTGAACGGCGGAGCACCGTTCCAAGTGGACCGAGGGTAGCGGGCCGCCCGCAGGACGGCCCGCCACCACTCCGCTACGCGGTGAGCAGGGTCAGGCCGTAGACCCTGAGGATCTCGTTGACCGGCTGGAACCAGGTGCGGCCACCGCTGGAGCAGTTGCCGTACCCGCCGGAGGTGACGCCCTGGGCCTGGTCACCGGTGATGAACGAGCCGCCGGAGTCGCCGCCCTCGGCGCACACGCTGGTGCCGACCATCTCGTAGACGGCGCCCTGCGCGTAGTTGATCGTCTCGTTGCGACCCTGGATCACGCCGCAGTGCCAGTGCGTGGTCGAGCCCGAGCGGCACACGGACGTGCCGGGAGGCGCCTCCCACGAGCCGCGCACGAGCGCGTCGCTGACCTGGCCCCAGCCGAGCACGACGGGCACGTTCCACCAGCCGCCCCCGGTGCGGACGAACGCGTAGTCGTTGCCGGGGAAGGACGAGCCCGCGAAGTTGCCCTGGTAGGAGCGGTCCCAGCCGTAGGCGACGCCGTCACCCGCGGCGCAGTGCCCGGCGGTCACGTAGCCGCCGTGCACGGAGAAGCCGATGGAGCAGCGGTACGGCCCGACGTAGTACGGGTCGCCGCCGACCGTGCCCGCCGCGAACGTCGTGGGCGCCTGGACGCCCTCGGTGTTCACGATGACCGGGCCGGTCTTCTTGACGGTGGCCAGGAACGCGTCCACGTCGGCGTTCCACGCGCCGGGCTGGACGTCCACGACGACACCGCCCTGCCGGGCGTCGACCCGCCAGGCACTGACGCCCGCGGGCACGGCCTTCGCCTTGGACAGGCCGTCGATGCCGCTCTTGACGGAGGCGAGCTTGGCCGCGGAGTGCGTCGCGGTCGTGGTCTCGGCGCCGGTGGCCCGCACGGCGCGGGCCTTGGCCTGGTCGGTCAGGGCGACGACCAGCTTGCCCTTGGCGGCGTCGAACCAGCTGCCGCCGTAGGCGTCACCGGCCGCGGTGGTCGCGTCGGACGCGATCTTCGTGGCGGTGGCCTCCTGGCGGATCCGGGTCTTCGCCTGCTGCTCGTCGAGGCCGAGGTCTTGGCGCATCGCCTGGACCATGGCGGGGGAGAGGGCGGGTTCGGCGGGAGCGGGAGCGGCGGACGAGGTGGGGGTGAGGCCGAGTGCCATCCCCACGACCAGCAGGCCGGTCATGCCGACCCTGGTCATCCTGCTACAGCGCATGGTTCTCCTTCGGTGCGACGCAGGGACCCGCGACAGCGAAGGAGGGTTCGTGCGTCGCGGGGTCGAGCACGGCTCCGCGACCAGGGCGGGTGGCGACGGCGCCGACAGGGAGGTGAGAGCGCTCCCACTTCCCTGTGGGCCACTGTCGCAACGGTCGGGCGCTCCCGTCAATCCCCGTGGACCGAACTCTGTGGTCGCTGACCGAACGGGCAGTGGTCCGGACCAGTTCGGGCCGGAACCGGGCGGGACGGCGGCCGAAACGGTCGGGTCGGACCCCGTCAAGACTCGACAAGGCTGAACAAGATCCCCTCGCGATGCCTGTTTACAACGTTGTATCCGGACAGCTATAAACATCCCGGTGGTAGCGCGGCGCCGCGTTCCCTGGGCGCTCGCGGTGGAGTCCGACGACCTTGGGGGTACCCGTGCCCGATCAGCGAGTCCGGTTCGGCGCGCTCGGCGTCGCGCTCGCGTTCGCCGCGGCGGGCGTGGTCGGGACGGAGGCCGCCGCCGCCCCGGCCACGGCCGCGCCGCTGTACCCGGAGGTCGGTCGGGGCACGCACCTGCTCGACCACCGGGCGAAGCTGGCCGGGTTCGTCGAGCCGGACTGGTACGAGGCCAACATCCCGTTCGTCGACCTGCCGGACAAGACGATCGAGGACACGTACTACTACCGCTGGCGCACCTACAAGGAGGCGTTGAAGTACACCGGCCCCGAGGACGGCTGGATCGTCTCGGAGTTCCTCGGCCCGGTCGGCTACTCCGCTCCCGGCGGCGGGATCTCCGCCGCCGCGGGCCACCACGTCTACGAGGGCCGGTGGCTGCGCGACACCCGCTACCTGGACGACTACCTGGACTACTGGCTCAAGGGCAGCGGCGCGGGACCCAAGCCCGCCGTGGACTTCCTCAACGAGAACACCACGGACTGGGCCCACCAGTACTCGTTCTGGGCGGCCGACGCGGTGGTCGCGCGGGCGTCGGTGGACGGCCGGTTCGACTACGCCGTGGACCGGCTGCCGGAGCTGGAGAAGCAATGGGAGGCCTGGTCGCCGCAGTTCGACCGCGACCTCGGCCTGTACTGGCAGGTCCCGGTGTGGGACGCGATGGAGTACACCGCGTCGTCCTACCAGAGCGACGACCCCTACCACGGCGGCGCGGGCTTCCGGCCGACCCTCAACGCCTACCAGTACGGCGACGCCAAGGCCATCGCGAGCCTGTTGCGCCGCAACGGCGACCGGCGGACGGCCGACCGCTACGACCGCGACGCCAAGGCCCTCCAGTCCGCTGTGGAGAGTCGTCTCTGGGACGCCGACGGCAAGTTCTACAAGCACGTGGCCCGCGACGAGAACCCCGGCCGGACCAAGCTCGCGGACCGCGAGGAGATCGGCTTCATCCCGTGGTACTTCCACATGGCGCCCGCCGCGAACTCCGCGGCGTGGGCCCAGCTCACCGACCCGGCCGGGTTCGCCGCGCCGTTCGGGCCGACGACCGTGGAGCGCCGCAGCCCGTGGTTCATGCACGACGCCCTGCAAGGCTGCTGCCGGTGGGACGGCCCGAGTTGGCCGTACGCCACGAGCCAGACGCTGACGGCGTTGGCGAACCTGCTCGCGGACTACCCGGCGCAGTCCGCCGTGGACCGGCAGGACTACTACGACGTCCTGCGCGGCTACGCGGCCACGCAGCGCAAGAACGGCTCCCCGTACGTCGCCGAGGCGCACCACCCCGACGAGGACCGGTGGCTCTACGACGGCCGCGGCCACAGCGAGGACTACAACCACTCCACGTTCAACGACCTCGTGCTCTCCGGACTGCTGGGCATCCGGCCGCAGCAGGGTGACGCCGTCCGGCTGTCGCCGCTGGTGCCGGACGGCTGGGACCACTTCGCGGTGGAGAACGTGCCGTACCACGGCCGCAACCTGTCGGTGGTGTGGGACCGCGACGGCAAGACCTACGGCAAGGGCGCGGGCCTGCGCGTGTGGGTCGACGGCGACCTCGTGCACCGGCAGGCCGACCTGCGGCCGGTGGACGTGAAGGTGAAGCAGGGCAAGGGGTCCGCGGTGACCCCGCTGGTCGACGACCTCGCCAACGCCGCCACCGCCACGGCCTCCTACACGTGGTCCGGCGACAGCCCGGCCGACGCCGTGGACGGCCAGGACTTCCACCTCGACACGCCCTCGACCCGGTGGACCACCTACGGCAGCCCCAACCGGGAGGACTGGCTGGCCGTCGACGTCGGCGCGCCGACACGGGTGTCGGACGTGCGGATGGCGTTCTACGACGACGGCGGGGGCGTGCGCACGCCCGACGCGGTCGCGGTGGACTACCGCGCGCCGGACGGGTCGTGGGTCGCGCTGCCCGGAGTCGCGAAACCCGAGCGGGGGAAGTTGAGCCGGGTCGTGGTGGATCCGCCGGTGCTCACCAGTGCGTTGCGCGTGCGGCCGAAGCGCGACGACGGGGGAGCCGTCGGCATCACGGCCCTCCAGTCGTGGCGACCGGAGGACAGCCGGGTCACCGCCGCGTTCCGCACCCCCGACGACGGCGTGCTGCACGTGAAGTCCGGCGGCACCACCGAGGTCCGGGCGACCGTGCGCACGACGACACCGTTGACCGTGCGCCCCGAACTCCAGTTGCCCGCCGGGTGGACCGCCGCCCCGGTCGCCCCCAGGGTCGTCACCCCCGGCCGTCCGGCGGAACTGCGCTGGCAGGTCCACGCCCCGACCTCGCTCACCCCCGGCACCCGAGCCCCGTTGCGGCTGCTCGTCCCCACGTCCGGTGGCCGCGCCAGCGGGGACGTCGTCCAGGCCGAGGCCGTGTTCGACCCGGCCGACTTCGGCAAGGTCGTGTGGGACGACGGTTTCGACACCCTCGCCGACTACCGCGTCGGCGGGCGCTTCGGCGAACCCGCCCCGGTGGTGGGGGTGTCGGGAGGGTCGCTGACGGCGACCGCCGCGTCCCGCCAGTCCTCCGCCGTGCTCGTCGCGCCGGTGCGGGCGCCGGCGGGTGACGTCGCGGTGGTCCTGACGCCCACGTCGTTCACCGGCGCGTCCCCGGAGGACAGCGTGCTCGCCGGGCTCGCCGCCGGGCCGGACGACCTCGTGCTGTCCTGGTACAACAACAAGTCCCGCACCTCCGGTGTCGACGTGCGGGTCGGCGGCCGGGACTTCGGCGAGGGCGCGACGGGCGGGTGCTGCGCGGACGTGACGTGGGCGCCCGGCGACCGGATCGCCGTCGTGTTCGGCGCGACCACGATGACGAGCTGGCTCGGCCACGGCGCCACGTGGCGGTTGCTCCGGACCGCGCCCTACGCCACGGCGGTCACCCCGGAGCAGCGGGCGGCGTGGTCGCCCGCGATCGGCGTGCGCCTCACCTCCGGCACGCTCGCCCTCGACCGGGTCCAGGTGCTCGCGCGCTAGCCCGAATCGCTGAGCCGCTCAACCAGTACGCTCGGGCCATGAGCACGCACGAGACGAACGCGCGCCTGGTCGAGCAGCTCATCAGCCTCAGCGGGCTGGTGGTCGGGATGACCAGGAGCGTGGTGGACGCCGAGGGGCTCACCGAGACCCAGGCGAACCTCCTGTGGCTGCTCGACCCCGCCGCCGAACCCCGGTCGCTGCGCCAGCTCGCCGTCCGCCTCCAGTGCGACCCGTCGAACATCACCCTCATCAGCGCGAAGCTGGAGGAGAAGGGCCTGGCCCACCGCGCCCCGCACCCCGAGGACGGCCGGGTCCGCACCCTCGTGCTCACCAAGGCGGGCGAGGAGGCCCGTGCCCGGCTGCTGGCCACGACCTACGCGCACTCGCCGTTCACCGTGCTGGCCGAGCGGGAACAGCAGCAGTTGCACCGGTTGCTGGGCAAAGTCCTCGCCTCAGCGGGCTAGGGCGGGGCCGCCGACCGGTTCCGCTACCCGCACCACACCGTTCGGCGGGCGGGCACTGCGCGGACGGTGGGGATCACCCGCCCGCGCCCCTCGTCGTTCCGGGTCATTCGGGCGCGCCGGGCATCGCCGACGGGTCGTACGAGAGCAGTTCCCAGCTGTGGCCGTCCGGGTCGTCCACAGCGCGGTTGTACAGCCAGCCCATGTCCTGAGCGGGGCGCGGCTCGGACCCGCCTGCCTTCAGCGCGGCGTCGGCCAGCCGGTCGACGTCCTCCTTCGACTCGGCGGGCAGCGCCAGGATCGACTCGATCGCACCGGAGGCGACCGGCCGCGAGGTGAACCGGCCGAACTGCTCGTGCGTCATCACCTGCACGATCACCGCCTCGCTGAGGGCGAACTGCGCGGACGTCTCGTCGGTGAACTGCGGGTTGGGCACACCACCCAGCGCCACGTAGAACGACGTGCTCGCGTCCAGGTCGTTGACCGGCAGGTTGACGTAGATCTGCTTGAAAGTCACTGGGGTGCTCCTCGGTTCTCGTGGCCGGCCCTTCCGGCTGACTCGAACCTACGGCCGCACCTCGACCTCGGTCTTGTACAGGAGCGACATCATCTCGTCGGTGGTGGGTGTCCGCAGCTGGGTCGCCGTCCGCCCGACGAACCGGGTCAGCGACCGCGCCAGGTGCGGCTGGTCGTGGTACCCGACCAGGTGCACGACCTCGGTCGCGGCCACGCCCTGCCGCAGCAGCATCGCGGCCTGCCGCACCCGCTCGATCTGGCGGATCGTGCCCTGCGTCAGGCCCGTGGCCGCGGCGACCCGGCGCTGCACCGAGCGCGGTGTGACCAGCAAGGGCCGCTCCCCGGCGACGACGTCGGTCACCAACGGGTCCCGCACCAGCAGCCCCGCGCCGACGAGGCGCTCCACGAACGTCTCCGCGTTCTCGTAGGTGGGGATCTCCCACTCGTCTCCCTGCAGCACGAAGGAGCGCGGCGTCGTGTGCGGGCTCGACACGCTGCCGTCCACGAGCCCTCCCACGGGCAGGTTCCGCAGGAAGGCGCCGTGCCGGAAGATCACGCCGAAGGTGCTGTCCAGCCCGCCGCCCAACGGGACCACGGTGGGCCGGGTCTCGGGACCGCGGACCGACACGGTGGTGACGCCGTTCGACGCCCACACCAGCAGTTCCCAGTTCGAGTTCACGACCGACACCATGCGCTCCGGCGCGAAACCGCCACGCACACCGCTCGGCCCCACCCGGTACACGCCCTCGACGTAGGGCGAGTCCGACACCCGGTACTCGAGCCCTGGCATGTCCTCAAACCGGTCGAGCGCCACGTCCGGCATTCTAGCTCGGAGCGACTAGTGCCCGCGGTGATGTGCTGACGCGGCGGCGACGGACACGGTGACCAGGACCGCGCTGCCGACGAGGTCGAGCACGTAGTGGTTGCCCGTGGTGAGCACGGTCGCGACCATGCCGAGCGGGAACAGCCAGGGCAGCGGCGCGAGACGCGGGTGGGACGTCCGGAGCGCGGACCAGGCCACGTACGCGCACCACAGCGACCACGCGGTGTGCATGCTGGGCATGGCCGAGTACAGGACCTGGCCGCCGGTCGCCTGGGGCGCGTGGTTGCCGATGGGGGAGTGCTGGGCCACGACGTCGACGACGCCCGGCAGGGAGAACCGGGGCGGCGACATCGGCACGGCCCAGTAGACCGGCAGGACGAGGGCGACCATCACGAGCAGCGCCCGACGGCCCTTCCGGTAGACCTCGGGGTGCCGGAAGTAGGTCCACACCAGGACGCCGACGAGCGCGAGGTAGTAGAGGCGGTAGTAGTACACCGCGGGCAGGACCAGGGCCGGGTGGTCGGTGAGCCACCGGTTCATCGCGAGTTCGACGTCCAGGTGGAGCGTCTTCTCCAACGCCTGCAAGGACAGCGCGTTCGCGGTCGGCACGGAGACGTCGGTGGTCATCGCGGCGTGCAGGAGGGTGAAGACCAGGAGCGCCGCCCCGAGCAGGACGAGTTCGCCCACCCCGCGCCACAGGCGACTCGACCGGACCCGGTCGAGCAGGTCGCCGGACCGCGGATCCGGTGCTGGGTCGGTCATCCGGGCACCGTAGCGGATCACCCCTCGGTCGCGACCGGCGTCGACCGCACAAGTGCGGGCGTACTTCGGGACCACACGGCAGGATCGTCTCGTGGAGCACGAGCCTCGCCCCGATCCGGGCGCCTCCCACCAGTCGGCGGTCGCCGCGGAGTCCGGCACCGTCTACCAGGCGGGAGGGAACCTCACGGTCGTCGTGGTGCGGCTGTCGGCCGTCGTCGTCTTGGTCGCGGCCGCCGTCGTCGGACTGGTCGCGAGCCAGACGGGGGAACCGTCCGCGCCCCGGACGTCGGCCGGTTCGCCGCCTTCGGGCCGGGTGCCGCTGTTCGACCTCACGCCGGACAGCACGCCGGTGCTGAACGACGAGACCGACACCGTCGACCAGCAGAAGGACGCGAGGATCAAGGTGGCGCGGCACTTCTGCTCGACCGGCGTCCCCGCGGTGGTCGCGGAGACCTACGACCTCGGCGGTTCCTACACGACCTTCACCGCCCGCGTCAGCGTGGACGACGAGCCCAGCGGCACGCCGGTCACCTTCTCGGTGGTCGTCGACGGCGTCCGGGTCGCGACCAGGACCGTTCCGGTCGCGCGCACCGAGGACCTCGACGCGGACGTCGCCGGCAAGCGGACGATGACCCTGGAGACCACGACCGCGGTCTGCGAGGACGTGAAGGCGGCCTGGGTCTGGCCGACGCTCGTCACCCGGTGAGCCGACTCCTGGCATGCTGGAAGCCAAGGGGGACATCGTGAGCGCTGAGGAACTGCTGAAGGACCGTGATCACGTGCTGGTGGCGTTGGACGGGCCGGTGGTCGAGCACCTGCCGGAACTGCCCGTCGCCGACCGGCTGCGGGTGATGGTGGCCGAGGACCGGTTGCCGAGGAAGGTCGCGCGGACCGACGACCCGTTCGTCGTCCTGGCGTTCGCGGCGTCCATCGGCCCCGCCACCGAACAGGCCGTGTACGCGCAGTGGCGGCGGATCGAGCACGAGGTCGTGGCCGCGGCCCGCCTCACGCCCGGTGTCGGCGACGCGTTCGCGAAGCTGGCGGCGGGAGGAGCCCGCATCACCGTGGTCGGCTCACTGGACGTCCGGGTCATGCGCGCGCTGCTGGTGATGCACGGCCTCGACGCGCACGTCGGCCGCGTGGCCGGGCGGAACGACGCGGACCGCGCCGCCCTGCCACCCGCCCCGGACCTGATCACCTCGGCGATCCACGCCGCCGCCATCCCGGTCGAGTCGTGCGTGTTCGTCGGCACCACGAAGGACGACCTCGCCGCCGCGCGCGCCGCGGGCGTCGACACCATCCACCACGAGCGCGGCACCGCCACCCCCGCACCGCCGGCGGTGGTCGTCTCGCCCGCCTGGTTCGCCGGTCTGGCCGAGGTCAGGTCCGCCCCGGCACGCCGTCCCGCGGATCCTGCCGGAAAGACTGCCGGACCGAAGTCCTAATCCCGGTAGACCACTTTCGTGGTATATCCATCGCGTATCACGAGTCGGTGTCGTGATCGGGAATAGGCGTTCCAGAACACTCCTCTCCGCGTTGACAAAGGGGTTCCGACTGTGTTCGCGGATGGCCATTCAAGACGGTAAAGGCTGGTTTACGCCAGATGGCGATGTATCCGGACCGTGATCTCTGGCAGGTCGTGGTCCCGTTCTGGATACTGGCTTCCATGACATCGATGCGGTGGGACACCGATGCCCGGAAAGCCAGTGCTGCGCGGCAGGTCGCGCTCTCGGTCGCTGTCACAGCCGGAGTGGATCCGGTACCTCCGATGGTAGGTACTTCCGCCCGGTGACGCCGGTGTCCCGGATATTCGCGCGGGACGCTCGACGTTCTTTTGCGCGATACCCGTGCGGACGCCGGGCAATTCCCCGTGGACGGATTGTCGCGCTCATCTACCGGAGTGGTTGTGCGAGTGGACCTGTGGAGGCTGAATCCTTGGGGTGGCCCGGAGTGAACCGAGAACCAGGCTTCGAGCAGGACAGCGGCGACCTGGCCGCGTGGCTGGCGGGACAACTCGCCGAATGCCCGACCAGAACGGTGCCGATCGGGTCGTTGACCTTCGGCGTGACCCCTCGCGGGGTCGAGGCGAACATCGAGCACGTGCAGACGTTGAGCGCCGTCGTCGACGCGCTCCCCCCGATCGTGGTCCACGAGCCGACGGGCGAGGTCGTCGACGGCGTGCACCGGGTCCGCGCGGCGCAGCTGCGCGGCGAGCGCACGATCCGGGCCACGTTCTACCCCGGAACGGCCGACGACGCGTTCGCCATCGCGGTGCGGCTGAACTCCCAGCACGGGTTGCCGCTGTCGCGGGCCGAGCGGACGGTCGCGGCGAGGAGGCTCCTGCGGTCGCACGCGCACTGGTCGAACCGGATGATCGCCGGGATCACCGCCCTGTCCGACGCGACGATCCGGGGTTTGCGCCGGGAGAGCGGCGACCCGGTGGGGCTGTCGACCCGAAGACTGGGCAAGGACGGGCGGTCGCGGCCGGTCAACGGCTCGGACGGGCGGCTGCACGTGCGGAACCTGCTGGCCGACCGCCCGACCGCGTCCGCCCGGTCGATCGCGCAGGAGGCCGGCGTCTCGGTGAACACCGTGCTGGACGTGAAACGGCGGCTGACGGCGGGCGAGGACGTCCTGACCTCACGGGGCAGGCCCCGGCCCTCGGTCGTCGAGCAGACCAGGACCGAGGACGGGGGCAGGTCGCCGCGGGAGCTGAAGGACGACGCGGAGACGCTGCTGTCCACGCTCGCGCAGGACCCGTCGATGCGGCACTCCGACAAGGGGCGCCTGCTGCTGGGGTGGATGAACGTGAGCCGCAACGCGCTGAACGCCGTGGACGAGATGCCCGAGCACTGGGTGGAGTCGTCGGCGTCGCTGGCGCGCGCCTACTCCGCGCTGTGGCGGGACATGGCCGAACGGCTGGAGAAGCGGCGTTCCTAGCGGCGGGAGGGGTGCGGCGACCACCGCACCCCTCCACGGGTCACTTCCCGACGAACTCGACGAGCTGGGCGGCGATGTCGGCGGGCGTGGGCAGGCTCAGCAGCTCGGCCTGGAGGCCCTTCGCGGCCCTGGCGTGGTCGCTGTCGCCGAGCAGGCTCGACACGGCGTCACCGGCCTCCACCGCGCGGTCCGGTTCCACCGTGACGCCCGCCCCGGTGCCCGCCAGGCTCGCCGCGTACAGCGGCTGGTCTGCGACCTCGGGGATGCTCACCTGGGGCACGCCGTAGCGGGCCGCGGTGAGGATGGTGCCGCAGCCGCCCTGGTGGACGATCGCCGAACAGCTCGGCAGCAGCAGGTGCAGCGGGATCTGCGGGGCGATCCGCACGCCGTCCGGGAGGTCGCCGAGCCGTTCGGCGTCGCCCTCGGTGACGGCGAGGACCACGTCGAGGCCGGGTTTCGCGACCGAGCGCACGACCTCCGGCAGCAGGAACCGCTGCTGGCTCTTGAGCCCGCCGGTCATCGTCCCCCAGGTCACGCACACCCGCGGCCGCTCCGGCTCCTCCTGCAACCACGCGGGCCGCACGCCGGGGCCGTTGTAGGGCACGAACTGCATCCGGAACCGGTGGATGTCGAAGTCGAGCTGCATGGACGCGGGCACCGGGTCCACCACCGCGTCGGCGTACTCGTCGCGCAGCTCCACCTCGTACTTGTCGAACAGCCGCACCAGCGGCGACGGCCACCGGGTCCGCGGGTCGCCCTCCTGGACGCCGCTCTGCCCGGCCGCGCCCATGTAGCGCATGGTGTCCGTGCCCAGCAGGTGCCGCACCAGCTTCACGCCGGTGAGCTGCGCGGCCAGCGGCGCGGCGTAGATCCACGGGTCGGCGATCACCAGGTCCGCCCGCCACTCCCGGATGAGCCGCACGAGGTCGCCGGTCATCCCGTCGGCGCACCGGGCGTACGGCGTCCACATCATCTCCAGGAGCTTCTTCCGCTCCTCGTCGGTGAGGTCGACCAGCGCCTCGGACGTCAGCTTGCGGCCGAAGACCTCCTGGATCTCCGAGTCGACGGCCTGGTACGCCGCGAAGGTGTCGTAACCGTCGCCCACCACGGCGTGCACCATGCCGGTGGTCGACACCGTCGGGCCGAGCACGGCTCCGCACGCCACCAGGACCTCGTGCCCGGCGGCGCGCAACGCCCACGCCAGCGGCGTCTGCTCGCGGTAGTGGGTGGGGTAGTCGAAGGGGACGAACAACACGCGCATCAGGGGGTTCCTCTCGTGCGCCGAGTGCGGGTCGCCGTCGCGCGGCGGGGAGTGGTCGGGTCCGGTCCCGGACGCCGAAGCTAGGGCGGGAACGCTTGGCGGGCAACCGCTCGCGGGTGTCGGGGGTGTTCAAGTGCGTGGGCCGCGCGGTTGAACGGGGATAGGGGTTTGCCTGTCGTGGCAACGGATTGATCGGACCCCGCCGCTGACCTAACCTCCGAACCGCAGCGGATCCCGGCCGCCATCGACGACGGCCGCACCGCGTTCGACCACTCGGCGTTCCGACCACCCACCGCAGGACGAGCCCGCACCGACGGGTTCTTTCGGCGTGCCCACAAGGCTTTTCGACTGCGTCAGCTGACAGGAGGCCCGGTGTCCACTCGCGGCGACGGGGCAGTGCCAGGTCCCGAACCGGTGGCAGGCGACGGGATCGCGGTGGTGGGCCTGTCCTGCCGCCTGCCGGGCGCGTCGAGCCCGACGGCGCTGTGGGAGCTGCTGCGGTCCGGGACCGACGCGGTCACCGCGACACCGGACGACCGGCCGGCTTTGGGCACGGGGGTGCCGGAGCGCGGCGGGTTCCTCGACCACGTCGACCTGTTCGACCCCGAGTTCTTCGGCATCTCGCCGCGCGAGGCCGACGAGATCGACCCGCAGCAGCGCCTGGCGCTCGAACTGGGCTGGGAGGCGCTGGAGGACGCCCGGATCCTGCCCGCGGCGGTCCGCGACACCGACGTCGCCGTCTACGTCGGCGCGATGGCGGGCGACTACGCGACCTTGAGCGCGGCCCGTGGCGGTGCGGTCGGCCACCACGCGCTGGCGGGCGTGCAGCGGTCGATCATCGCGAACCGGCTCTCCCACTTCCTCGGCGCGCACGGCGCGAGCCTGACCGTGGACACCGGCCAGTCCTCGTCCCTCACGGCCGTCCACCTCGCGTGCGAGGACCTGCTGGGCGGCCGGGCCACGCTCGCGCTCGCGGGCGGCGTGCACCTCAACCTCACGGCCGAATCGGCGCTGCTGGAGGCCGGGTTCGGCGCTCTGTCGCCCGACGGGCGGTGCTTCACGTTCGACGCGCGCGCCAACGGCTACGTCCGCGGCGAGGGCGGCGGGTTCGTGGTGCTCAAGAGGCTGGCCGACGCCGTGGCCGACGGGGACCGGGTCCACGCGGTGATCCGCGCGAGCGCCGTGCGGCACGGCGCTTCGGCGGCGGGCCTGTCCGTTCCCGACGTCGGCGCTCAACGGGCCGTGCTGGAGGCCGCGTACCGGCGGGCGGGGCTCGTGCCGCAGTACGTGGAGTTGCACGGCACCGGCACCAGGGTGGGCGACCCGGTCGAGGCCGAGGCGCTCGGCGCGGTGCTGGGAGAGGGCCGCGACCACCCGCTGCTGGTGGGGTCGGTCAAGACGACCATCGGCCACCTCCAGGCCGCCGCGGGCATCGCCGGGCTGCTCAAGGTCGTGCTGATGCTGCGCCACCGGGAGGTCCCGGCCTGCCTGAACTTCGAGCGGCCCAACCCGCGCATCCGGTTCGACGACTGGAACCTGCGGGTCCCCACCGCGACGACCGCCTGGCCCGAGGTGGACGACCTGCTGGTGGCGGGCGTCTCGTCGTTCGGCATGGGCGGCTCGAACTGCCACGTGGTCGTGACCTCGGCTCCGCAGTCCGTCGAGCCCGACCGGGTCGCCGCCGTGGACTCGGTGGTGCCGTGGGTGTTGTCGGCCCGGACCCCGCGCGCTTTGCGCGACCAGGCCTCGCGATTGGGCGGCGTGGACGCCGATCCGCGAGACGTCGGGTGGTCGTTGGCGACCTCCCGCACGCTGTTCGACCACCGCGCGGTGGTCCTCGGCGACCCGGCGGCGGGCTTGGCGGCGGTGGCCGCCGAGGAGTCGTCGTCTCGAGTGGTGACCGGGGTGGCCCGTGACGGCGGGTTCGCGGTCCTGTTCTCCGGGCAGGGGTCCCAGCGGATCGGGATGGGCCGGGGCCTGTACGACCGGTTCCCGGTGTTCGCGCGGCGGTTCGACGAGGTGTGCGCCGCGCTGGACGAGCACCTGGGGGCCGAGCGACCGGTGCGGGACGTGGTGTTCGCGGGGCCCGACCTCGACCGGACCCTGTACGCGCAGACCGGCCTGTTCGCGCTGGAGGTCGCGCTGTACGCCCTCGTCCGCGAGTGGCTGCCCGCGCCGGACCACCTGACCGGGCACTCGCTCGGCGAGATCACCGCCGCGCACGTGGCGGGCGTGCTCTCGCTGTCGGACGCGTGCGCCCTCGTCGCCGCACGAGCCCGGTTGATGCAGGCGTTGCCGCCGGGCGGGGCGATGCTCGCCGTCGCCGCGTCCGAGCGCGAGGTGCTCGACCACCTGGCCGGGACCTCGCTGGACCTGGCGACCGTCAACGGGCCCACGTCGGTCGTCGTGTCCGGGGACGAGCACGCCCTGCCCGCGATTGAGGAGCACTTCCGCGCCGCGGGGAGGAAGACCCGCCGCCTCAGCGTTTCCCACGCGTTCCACTCCCGCCTGATGGAGCCGATGCTCGACGAGTTCGCCGCCGTGCTGCGCGGGCTGACCTTCCACGCGCCGCGGATCCCGGTCGTGTCCAACACCACCGGCCGGTTCCTCACCGACGAGCAGGCGCGCGACCCGCGGTACTGGCTGGACCACGTCCGCCGCACCGTCCGCTTCGCCGACGGCCTGCGGACGCTGGCCGACGCCGGGGTCACGACGTGGCTGGAACTGGGGCCGGACAGCGTCCTGACCGGCCTGGTGCACGACGTGGTCGACTCCTCGGCGGTCTCCGCGCTGCGGGCGGACCGCGACGAGGAGGCCACGCTGCTGCGCGCGCTCGCCGAGGTCTTCGTGGCGGGCGTCCCGGTGGCGTGGACGGAGTTCCTGGCCGGCGGCCGGACCGTCGACCTGCCCACGTACGCGTTTGACCGCCGGAGCTTCTGGCTGCGCGAGTCCGTCGAGGAGTTCGAGCCCGAGGTCGACGGCCCGGTGCTGGCCCGGCGGGTGGCGGAACTGGACGAGGACGGGCGGCGACGGGCCGTGCTGGACGCCGTCCGCGCCGAGGTCGCCGTGGTCCTCGGGTACGAGCACGGGTCCGAGGTGAAGCCCGCGAAGGCGTTCCACGACCTCGGGTTCGACTCGGTCACGGCGGTCGAACTGCGGAACCGGCTGTCGGCCGTGAGCGGGGAACGCCTGCCGCGCACGCTGGTCTACGACTTCCCGACCCCCGCCGCCGTCGCGGACCACCTGCTCGCCGCACTCACCGGCGTCACGGCGGACCCCGAACCCGCGCCGGTCGCCGACGCGGCCGACGACGACCCGGTGGTCATCGTGGGGATGGGCTGCCGCCTGCCGGGCGGTGTGTCGTCACCAGACGGGCTGTGGGACCTCGTCGTCGGCGAGGTGGACGCGATCGGCGGGTTCCCCGCGGACCGCGGGTGGGACCTGGACGGCCTGTACGACCCCGAGCCAGGGCGGGTGGGCACGTCGTCCACGCGCTCCGGCGGGTTCCTCGACGGCGCGGCGGACTTCGACGCGGCGTTCTTCGGGATCTCGCCGCGCGAGGCGCTGGTGATGGACCCGCAGCAGCGGTTGCTGCTGGAGACCGCGTGGGAGGCCCTGGAAGACGCCGGGATCGACCCGCATTCCTTGAAGGGGTCGCGCACCGGCGTGTTCGCGGGCGCGATGCACCAGGACTACGGCTCGTCGTTCGGCCCGGAGCAGACGGCGGGGTACGGCCTGACCGGTGGATCGGCGAGCGTGATCTCCGGCCGGGTGGCGTACTCGCTCGGGCTGGAGGGGCCCGCGGTCACCGTCGACACGGCGTGCTCGTCGTCGTTGGTGGCTCTGCACCTCGCGGTGCGGTCGGTCCGGTCCGGGGAGTCGTCGCTGGCGTTGGCCGGTGGCGTGACGGTGCTGGCGACGCCGTCGATCTTCGTGGAGTTCTCCCGGCAGGGCGGGTTGTCCGCCGACGGCCGGTGCAAGGCGTTCGCGTCGGCGGCGGACGGCACCGGGTGGGCCGAGGGCGTCGGCGTGGTCGTGGTCGAGCGGCTGTCGGACGCCCGGCGGCACGGACACCGCGTGCTGGCGGTGGTGAAGGGGTCGGCGGTCAACCAGGACGGCGCGTCCAACGGGCTGACCGCCCCGAACGGCCCGTCGCAGCAGCGGGTGATCCGGGACGCCCTCGCGGGTCTCGACGGCTCCGAGGTCGACGTCGTGGAGGGGCACGGGACCGGGACGCGGTTGGGCGATCCGATCGAGGTCCAAGCCCTGCTGGCGACCTACGGGCAGGGCCGGGAGCGGCCGTTGCTGCTGGGGTCGCTGAAGTCGAACATCGGTCACGCGCAGGCCGCCGCGGGCGTGGCGGGCGTGATCAAGATGGTGCTGGCGCTGCGGCACGGGCTGGTGCCGAGGACGTTGCACGTGGACGAGCCGTCGTCGCACGTGGACTGGGATGCCGGGGCGATCTCCCTGGCGACGGAGGCCGTGGCGTGGCCCGAGACCGGGCGACCGCGGCGGGCCGCCGTGTCGTCGTTCGGCGTGAGCGGCACGAACGCCCACGTCGTCCTCGAACAGGCCCCGGACGAGCAGACCGCCCCCGCGTCGGCCGGGCCGGTCGTGCCGTGGGTGCTGTCGGGCCGGACGGACGAGGCCGTGCGGCGGCAGGCGGAACGGTTGTTGGCGCGGCTTTCCGCGGAACCTGACCCGGTCGACGTCGGCTTCACGCTGGCGACCGGGCGAGCCCGGCTGGAGCGGCGGGCCGTCGTGCTGGGCGGTGACCGCGAACGGTCGCTGGCCGCCCTGGTCGCGGGAACACCCACGCCAGGAGTGGTGACGGGTGCCGCCACTGCGACCGGACCGGTGGGCTTCGTGTTCCCCGGCCAAGGCGCGCAGTGGGCGGGCATGGGGCGTGACCTGCTGCGGGAGTCGCCGGTGTTCGCGGCACGGATGGCCGAGTGCGAGCGGGCGTTGGCCGCGTTCGTGGACTGGTCGTTGACGCAGGTCATCCAGGACGGCGTGTTCGACCGGGTTGACGTGGTGCAGCCGGTGTCGTGGGCGGTGATGGTGTCGCTGGCGGCGGTGTGGGAGTCCTTGGGCGTCACGCCGGACTTCGTGGCCGGGCACAGCCAGGGCGAGATCGCCGCCGCGTGCGTCGCGGGTGGACTGTCCCTGGACGACGGTGCTCGCGTGGTCGCGTTGCGCAGCAAGGCATTGGTGGCGCTGGCCGGGTCCGGCGGGATGCTGTCGGTCGCGCTGCCCGCGGCGGACGTGCGGGGCCGGCTCGAAGCCGGGTGCTCGGTCGCCGCGGTCAACGGTCCGACGTCCACGGTCGTGTCCGGTGACCCGGCGGCGCTCGACCGGGTTCAGGCGTTGTTCGAGGACGAAAGCGTTCGGGTGCGCCGGATCCCGGTGGACTACGCGTCGCACTCCGCGCACGTCGAGCGGATCGAGGACGAACTGCTGCGGCTGCTCGAGTCGGTGCGGCCGCAAGCGGGTGAGGTGCCGTTCTGCTCCTCGGTGACGGGCGGGCTGGTCGACACCGCCGGGCTCGACGCGGCCTACTGGTACCGGAACCTGCGGCAGACCGTGGAGTTCGAGCAGGCGACGACCACGCTGCTGGACCAGGGCGTCGAGGTGCTCGTCGAGGTCAGCCCGCACCCGGTGCTGGGGCCGTCGCTCCAGGAGACCGCGGAGGCCCGCGAGTCGTCCGCCGTGGTCGTCGGGACGCTGCGCCGTGACGAGGGTGGCCTGGCCCGGTTCGCCACGTCGGCGGCCGAGGCGTTCGTCGCGGGCGTGCCCGTGGCGTGGGAGGCCTTGCTGGAGGGCGGCCGTCTCGTGCCGCTGCCCACGTACGCGTTCGACCTGCAGCGGTTCTGGCTGACGGGTTCCGCCACGACGGGGGCCGTGAGCGCGGCGGGCCTGACCCCGGCCGGGCATCCGCTGCTGGGAGCCGCCGTGCCGCTGCCGGAGGGGGTGGTGCTGACCGGCCAGGTCTCGCTGGCCGCGTTCCCCTGGCTCGCCGACCACCGCGTGTGGGGCACGGTCGTGCTGCCCGGCACGGCGTTCGTCGACCTCGCCCTGCGCGCGGCCGACGAGGTCGACTGCCGTCGCCTGGACGAACTCGTCCTGGAAGCGCCGCTGCTCCTGCCGGACCAGGGGCGTGTCCGCCTGCTCGTGACCGTCGGGCCGGACCTCGCCGACGGCACCCGATCCGTGACGATCCACTCCAGCCCCGAGGGCCCGCCGACCTGGACCCGGCACGCCACCGGCCACCTCAGCCCCACCGCCGTCCCCGTCGAGGTGGACGACGACGTGTGGCCGCCGGTAGGCGCGTCGGCCGTCGACGACGTGTACCCGCTGCTCGACGACCTCGGCCTGGAGTACGGCCCGGCGTTCCGGGGCGTCACGGCCGCGTGGCGGCGTGGCGACGAACTCTTCGCCGACGTCGTCCTGCGGGAGGACGTCGACCGGTTCGGCGTCCACCCGGCGCTGTTGGACGGTGCGCTGCACGCCGGAGTGCTCGGCGGCTTCCTCGGGGACGGCTCGCGGCCCCGACTCCCGTTCTCCTGGCGGGGTGTCACGGTGTTCGCCCACCGGGCGACGGCGCTGCGCGTCCGGATCGCGCCTGCCGGGCCGGACGCGATGTCGGTGCGGGTGACCGATCCCCAAGGCGTTCCCGTCGCCCACGTCGAGTCGTTGCTGCTGCGCCGGGTCACGCCCGAACAGGTGGCCGCGCGGACCGAGGGCACGGCACTCCTGCGCGTGGAGTGGACCGAACAGGCCTTGGACACCGTCGAGGGCGACCACCGGGTGCTCACGCCGGTCGAGGCCGACGGTGACGTGCCGGACCGCGTCCGGACGGTGCTCCACCACCTGCTGCACGAGGTTCGGCAAGGCCTCGTCGGATCCGACCGGCTGGTGGTGGCGACCCGAGGCGCGGTCGACACCGGGGGCGAGTCGCCGGACGTGGTCCAGGCGGCCGTGTGGGGCCTGATCCGCGTGGTGCAGACCGAGAACCCGGACCGGGTGTCGCTCGTCGACCTCGACCCGAACGACCCTTCCGGTGACGTGCCACCGCTTTTCGCTGCTCCCCAGGTCGCGGTCCGTGGTGGGCGTGCCCTCGTGCCGTCGTTGCGCCGCGCGGCTCCTGCGGACCGGCTGGACCTCGGCGACGGCACGGTCCTGATCACCGGCGGCACGGGCGGGTTGGGCGCGCACTTCGCCCGGCACCTGGCCGCACAGGGCGTCCGACACCTGCTGTTGTTGTCCCGACGAGGTCCGGACGCCGAAGGCGCTGCCGCGTTGCGCGAGGAGTTGGGCGAGCGCGTCACGATCGTGGCCTGCGATGTGTCCGACCGCGCTCAGCTCGCGGCCGTGCTGGCGGAACACCCGGTGACGGCGGTGGTGCACGCGGCAGGCGTACTGGACGACGGGGTCTTCGAGTCGTTGACGCCGGAGCGCCTCGACCGGGTGCTGCGGCCGAAGGTGGACGCGGCCTGGCACCTGCACGAGCTGACCGCCGGGATGGACCTGTCGGCGTTCGTGGTGTTCTCGTCGGTGTCCGGCGTCCTCGGTGGCGCCGGACAGGCGAACTACGCCGCCGCCAACACCTTCCTGGACGCGCTGGCCCAGCACCGCAGGGCCGCCGGACTGCCGGGGTTGTCGCTGGCGTGGGGCCTGTGGGCCGAGCGCACGGGCATGACCGCCGGGATGGCCGACACGGACGTGCGGCGGATGGCGAGCGGCGGCCTGCCCGCGTTGGCGCTCCGCGAAGGCCTGGCGCTGTTCGACACCGCCGGGACCGGTGACGCGCTGCTGGTGGCGACCGGGTTCGACGCGCGGGCGCTGCGGTCCGCCGAGCCGGGGTCACCGCTGCTGGCCGGGCTCGTCCCCCCGCGTCGCGCGGAGCCGACGTCGTTCGCCGGCCGCCTGGCGGGCAAGAGCGAGGCCGACCGGCGGGAGGTGCTGCTGGACGTCGTCCGGACCGAAGCCGCCGTCGTCCTCGGGCACGCCGGGCCCGACGCCGTCGACCCGACAAGGGCGTTCACCGAACTCGGGTTCGACTCGCTGACGGCCGTGGAGCTGCGCAACCGGCTCGTCGCGGCGACCGGGTCCCGGCTGCCGCGCACGCTGGTCTTCGACTTCCCCACGGCGGACCGCGTGGTCGACCACCTGGTCGCCGAACTCGCCGGAGTGGCGGCTCCAGCACCGGTCGCGGCCGCCTCGGTGGTGGACGCGGATCCCGTGGTCATCGTGGGGATGGGGTGTCGGCTGCCGGGCGGTGTGTCGTCGCCGGACGGGCTGTGGGACCTGGTCGCCGGGGGAGTGGACGCGATCGGCGAGTTCCCCGGCGACCGCGGCTGGGACCTCGACGACCTGTACGACCCCGAGCCCGGTGTGGTGGGCAAGACGTACACGCGCTCGGGTGGGTTCCTCGACGACGTGGCCGGGTTCGACGCCGGGTTCTTCGGGATCTCGCCGCGCGAGGCGCTGGTGATGGACCCGCAGCAGCGGTTGCTGCTGGAGACCGCGTGGGAGGCCCTGGAGGACGCCGGGATCGACCCGCGCACGCTGAAGGGCTCCAGCACCGGCGTGTTCGCCGGAGCGATGTACCAGGACTACGGCGCGCGGTTCGACGCCGAGGAGTCCGCCGGGTTCGGCGTCACGGGCGGGTCGGGCAGCGTGATCTCCGGCCGGGTCGCCTACGCGCTGGGACTGGAAGGACCGGCGGTCACCGTCGACACGGCGTGCTCGTCGTCGTTGGTGTCGCTGCACCTGGCCGTGCAGTCGGTTCGCTCCGGGGAGTCGTCGCTGGCGCTGGCCGGTGGCGTGACGGTGTTGGCGACGCCGACGGTGTTCGTGGAGTTCTCCCGGCAGAACGGGCTGTCCGCCGACGGCCGGTGCAAGGCGTTCGCGTCGGCCGCGGACGGCACCGGGTGGGCCGAGGGCGTGGGCGTCGTGGTCGTCGAGCGCCTGTCGGACGCTCGACGCAACGGCCACCAGGTGTTGGCCGTCGTGCGC
>NZ_JBHYHC010000143.1:0-23263 GCF_042738955.1 Umezawaea sp. NPDC059074 | reverse complement strand
GCCCCCCCTAGGGTAGCCTTTCCACCGCCGTCCTAGCAGGCCTGCTTGTAGAAGTACCTCTCGCTGCCCGCCGCGTCGGTCTTGGTGATGGCCACCAGGTCCGTCTCGACGTTCCGCTTGACCTCCTTGCCCTCGATGGCCGCCACGGCCTGCTCCACGCCGGTCTTGCCGATGGTGGCCGGGTCCTGGGCGATGAGCGCCTGCACCACGCCCGCCTGGAGGTCCTGCACCTGCTTGGGGCTGGCGTCGAAGCCCACCAGGTTCACCTCGCCGGTCTTGCCGGCGTTGCGCAGGCCGGTGGCCGCGCCCTCACCGGTGTTGAGGTTGGTGGCGAAGACGCCGATCAGGTCCGGGTCGGAGGACAGCGTGGCCGTGACCTTCGACGCCGCCTGGTCCGGTTCGTTGTCCGTGTACTGCTGCCCCAGGTACTTCAGGTTGGGGAACGCCTTGATCGCGTCCTCGAAGCCCTTGGCCCTGGCGTCCGTCGTGGACGTCCCGGCCTTGGTGTTGAGCACCAGCACCGACCCCTGCTTGTCGCCCACCAGCCGGGCCAGGGTCTCGGCGGCCTTCTTGCCGCCCTGCTCGTTGTTGGACGAGATGCTGGACACCGCGATCGAGGTGTCCTGGAGCTTGGTGTCGACCTCGACGACCTTGATGCCCGCGTCCTTGAGCTGCTTCATCGGGCCCGCGAGGGCCTTGTCGTCCGTGGGCGCGATCAGCACCGCGCCCGGTTTGTTCGCCAGCACGCCGGTGACGATGGGCGTCTGGAGGGTGGCGTCGAACTTGGCCGGGGCCTGGACGTCCACCTCGTAGCCCGCCGCCTTGGCCGCCTCGCGGAACCCGCACTCCATGGAGATGTAGAACGGCTCCGCCGCGACGCCGGGGATGAGCACCATCTTCTTGGCGGCGGTCGGGGCGGACCCCCCGGAGTCCCCGATCTGGCCGCTGCTGCCGCAAGCGGTCAGCAGGGCCGCGGCGGCGATGAGACCCAGCGTGCGAACTGTCCTCGTTGACATGTTCCGCTCCTAGCGTTGATCACGTGCCTTGCGACGGGACTGGTCGAACCAGACGGCGGCGACGAGCACGATCGCCACCGCGATGGGCTGCCAGTAAACGTTGACGCCGACGATCACGAAACCCTTGCGCAGCACGGCGGGGATGAAAACCCCGAAGATCGTCCCCACGATGGAGCCCGCACCGCCGAAAAGGGACGTTCCACCCAGGACGACGCCCGCGATGGCGTTGAGGTTGTCGGTGTCGTGACCGGTGATGGACGCGACCCGGAAGTACGCCATGGCCATGAACCCGGCCAGCCCCGCCAGGACACCGGCCAACAGGTAGACGGTCATGAGGTGCCGGGTCACCGAGATGCCGACCCGGCGGGCGGCCTCCTCGTTGGAGCCGATCGCGTAGGTGTGCCTGCCGAACCGGGTGGTGCCCAGCAGCAGCGCGCCCGCCGCCGTGACCACCGCGGCGAGGATGACGAGGTTCGGGACGCCGAACGTGGTGCCGGTGCCCAGGTTGTTGCTCAGGACGTTCGGGACGCCGCTGACGTTGGAGCCGTTGGAGATCAGCTGCCCCGCGCCCAGCGCCGCGCCGAACGAGCCGAGCGTGACGATCAGCGGCGGGATCTTGGCCTTGGCGATGAGGACCCCGTTGAGGATCCCCCACGCCGCCCCGCTGGCGAGCGCCACCAGCAGGCCGACGAGGACCACGCCCCAGCCCGCCTTCGTGGCGTCGCCACCGCTGAGGGCGTTCATCGTCATGGCCGAGGTGACGCCGGAGAAGACCAGCACCGACCCGACCGACAGGTCGATGCCGGAGGTGATGATCACGAACGTCATGCCGACGGCCAGCACCAGCAGCACGGCCGTCTCCACGAGCGTGGTCTGGAGGGTGAAGACGGTCAGGACGGCGTCCGGGCGCAGCGCGCCGAACACCGCGATCAGAAGAAGCAGGACCAACGCGATCCACAGGGTGTTGGTGCCCACCAGGCGTTTGAGCAGCGGCTTGCGCTCGGTCATCCGGCGTCCTCCTGGGACAGTGCGCCGGTCATGGCGCCGACCAGTTCTTCGACGGTGGTGTCGGCGGCCCGGAACCGAGCGACCCGCCTGCCCAGCCGCAGCACCTCCACGCGGTCGGACACGGCCAGCACCTCCGGCATGTTGTGGCTGATGAGCACCACGGCCATGCCCTGGTCGCGGACCCGCCGGATCACGTCCAGCACGCGTTCCCGCTGCACGACGCCGAGCGCGGCCGTCGGCTCGTCCATGAAGACGAGCTTGCTGGCCCACACCACCGACCTGGCCACCGCGACGCTCTGCCGCTGCCCGCCGGACAGCGAGCCGATGGGCACGTCGATGCTCTGCAGCGTCACGCCCAGGTCCTCGAACGAGTCCACGGCGCGCCTGCGCATCTCCTTCTTGTCCAGCACCCCCAGCATCCCCAGCAGTCCGGGTTTGCGGAGTTCCCTGCCCAGGTACAGGTTGGCCGCCGGATCGAGGTCCGGGGCCACCGCCAGGTCCTGGAAGACCGTCTCGATCCCCAGCGCCCTCGCGGCGATGGGCGAGTCCAGGACCACCGGCGTGCCGCCGAACGCGAGCGAGCCCGAATCGGCCCGCTCCACGCCCGACAGGCACTTGACCAGTGTGGACTTCCCCGCGCCGTTGTCGCCGATGAGCGACACGACCTCGCCCGCGAACGCCGTGAACGAGGCCCCTCTCAGCGCTTCCACGCTGCCGTAGTGCTTGACCAGGTCCTTGGCCTCCAGCAGCGGGTCAGCCATGGACCACCCGTTCAGCCGTCCACCCTCGGCGGCCTGCATCGGATCGCGACGAGCTCACCGTTGAGCACCTCCTCACCAGCGCCGTGCGGAACGACGACGGTGCTGCCCTTGCGCAGCGGCACGTCGCCGAGCTTGCCTTCACCGGCCAGCACCACGAGCACCGCGAACGACGCGTCGAGGGTCAGCGAGCCGGACACCTGGAGCCGCTCGGCCCGGAAGAACGGGTCGGCCTGCTCAGAGAAGAGGGGCACCACCTCGGCGGTGTCGTCCGCCGTGCGCCGGATGAGCGTGTCGAGGGTCTTGGCCCAGCCGTGGTGGTCCACGCACTCGAGCGCGGCGTCGTAGCCGAGCCCGAGGTGGCCGATGTCGGCGTTGGCGAGGAAGCCCTCCCACTCCAGCGTGACGGAGAAGTCCGTCGGCTGCTGGAGCTCCACGATGAAGACGCCCTCGCCGATGGCGTGCGGCAGTCCGGCGGGCACGAAGACCGTGTCGCCCGCCTTCACCCGCACCGGGTTGAGGGCGGCGAGCATGTCAACGTTGTCCTGCCGCGCGACCCACCCCTCCAGCTGCTCGGGCGAGATGTCGTCGCGGAATCCGATGTAGACGGTCGGCTCGTCACCGGTGGTGCCGACGACGATCCACGACTCCGTCTTGCCATGGCGGCAGTTCAGGTGCGCGGCGGCGAACTCGTTCGACGGGTGGCAGTGCACCGGGAGGCGCTGGCCGGCGTCGAGGAGCTTGACCAGGAGGGCGGTGTCCGCGCCGAACTCGGCGACGTGCCGCTCCCCCAGCCACGCGACCGGGTCCGCGGCCACGGCGTCGCGCAGCAGCGTCCCGTCCGGCAGCGTCGAGAGCCCGGCGTCGTCCCGACCGTAGAGCGTCGTCGTGGACGCGACCCAGTCCTCCGGTCCGAAGTCGGCCGACTCGTCGCCCCTCAACGCGGCTATCGACGCGCCACCCCGGTAGAACTGCTTGGGCTGGTTGGCCGGTAGTACGACAGGCCTGTCACCGGAGCTCACGCACGAACCTCCCCTGATCCACGTGGTACCAAGCGCACCGGCAGCACGACGCGGCGCGGTGGCGAGCTGTCGCCGTCCAAACGGGCGAAGAGGAGGTCACCGGCGGCCTTGCCGAGCGCGCTCGCGTCGTGCGCGATCACGCTCACCGGTGGGGAGAGCAGGTCGGCCAGCTCGAAGTCGTCGAAGCCGACCAGCGCGGGCCGGTCGACGGACCCGGCGAGCGCGCGCAGCACGTACACGGTGATCCGGTTGTTGCCGGTCACCAGCGCCGTCGGCGGCTCGCGGAACCCGCGCAGCCGGTGCAGCGCCGCCGCGATGCTGCGCTCGTCGTGCGGCCCCATGACCACCAGGTCCTCCTGGTAGCCGACCCCGGATCGCACGCACCCCTCGCGGTACCCGCGCAGGCGCTCGTTGGCGGTGAAGATGTCCGGCGCGTCGCCGAGGAACGCGATCCGCCGGTGCCCGTGCGCGGCCAGGTGCGACACGGCCTCGATGGTCCCGCCGATGTTGTCGACCAGGACGGTGTCCGCGACCACGTCGCCCGCGGGCCGGTCCAGGAACACCACGGGCGTGCCCGCGCGCATCTCCGGCACCAGGTACCCGTGCTGCAACCCGGCGGGCACGATCAGCAGCCCGTCGACCCGGCGCGAGCAGAACTCCAGCGCCAGCTCGCGCTCGCGGGCGGGGTCCTCGTCGGAGGAGCCGGTGATCACCTGGCGCCCCCGCAGCCGGGAGATCTCCTCGACGGCGCGCGTGACACCGGAGTAGAACGGGTTCGCGACGTCTTCCAGCACCAACCCGATCGTCCCCGTCGAGGACCCGCGCCGGAGGTTGCGGGCGCTCAGGTTGCGCCGGAAGCCGAGCTGGTCGATGGCCGCCAGCACCCGCTCGGCGGTGGCCGGGTGCACGCCGGGTTCGTCGTTGACGACACGGGACACGGTCTTGATGCTGACACCGGCCAGCCGCGCGACGTCGTTCATGGTCGCGCGACGCACCTTGCGGCCGGCGGCGCTCGCCACGGCAGGCGCACCACTCGCGGACAACGTTGTCATAGTGGCGGCATTTCACACCGATCAGACGCCTCCTGTCAACGGTTCGGTACCGGTCAAGCAGGTCAAGCACCCATCCGCACCAGACCGAGTGGTGCGCCCAGCCGTGGACAACGCTGTCAACCCGCCCAGTGCGACCCCGGCCCGGATAATCGACGGATGACCTCACCCCTGGCGGCCGTGAACACGTTCATCGGGACGAAGGACGACGGGAACACGTTCCCCGGAGCCTCGCTGCCGTTCGGCAAGGCCCAGTCGAGCCCGATCGGCTCCCACTACGCGGGCTACCACTACGACGACCCGGTGATCCGCGGCTTCGGCCACTTCTTCCTCTCCGGGGCGGGCTGCTGGGAGCAGGGCGGCCTGGTGTCGATCCTGCCGGTCCTCGGCGGCCCGCCGCGGGTGTTCGACCACAAGGTCTACGGCGCGAAGTACTCCCACGACAGCGAGGTAGGCAAGCCCGGCTACTACCGCGTCACCCTGGCGGGCGGCATCACCGTCGAGTGCACCGCGACCCTGCGCTGCGGCGTCGAGCGCTTCACCTTCCCGGACGGCGCGGCGGGCACGGTCCTGGTGAACGTCGGCCAGGCCAACGACAAGGAACCGGTGTTCGCCAGCGCCGTCCGCGTCCTGGACGACCGGACCATCACCGGCACGATCACCGCGCAGGCGTTCTGCGGCGGGAAGCCGTACGTCACGCACTTCACGACCACGTTCGACCGCCCGTTCACCACCTCCGGCACGTGGGGCGGGGCGTCCGGCGCGTCCGGCCTGCGCGGCGCCTGGGTGACGTTCAGCCCCGGCCCGGTCACCGCCGCCACCGCACTGTCCCAAGTGGACCCCGAGGGCGCGGCCCGCAACCTGGCGGAGGCCAAGGGCAAGTCCTTCGACGCCCTGCGGGAGGCGGCGGAAGAGGCCTGGCGCACCGAACTCGGGTCCGTGGAGATCCAGACCGAGTCCGCTGTGGACCGAACCGTCTTCTACACCGCGCTCTACCACGTGCTGCTGCAACCGTTGACGGGCAACGACGTCGACGGCCGGTACCGCGGTTTCGACGGCCAGGTCCACGTGGCGGACGGCTGGACCTACCACGAGTACTTCTCCCTGTGGGACACCTACCGGGGCCACAACCAACTGCTGGCCCTCCTGCGCCCCGACCGGGCGAAGGACATCGCCCGGTCCCTGCTGGCGATCCACGCCCAGGGCGGCTGGCTGCCGCGCTGGGCGTACGCCAACCAGGAGACCAACACGATGACCGGCGACCCCGTGACGCCGTTCCTCGTGGACCTCTGGCGGTTCGGAGCCCTGGAGGGCATGGAGGAGGAGGCCTACCAAGCGCTGTGGCAGAACGCCTCGGGCGTGCCCGCGGCGTCGTCGAAGTTCAGCGGCCGGGCGGGCAACCCCAGCTACCTGGCGCACGGTTTCGTCCAGTACGACAAGGACTTCCCCCGCAAGGGCCAGGACGTGGACCCGCACCACGGCGCCTCGGCGACGTTCGAGTACGCCCTGGCCGACGCCTCCCTGGCGATCATGGCCGAGGCGCTGGGCCACGCCGCCGACGCGGTCGTGCTCCGGGAACGAGCCCTGAACTACCGGACCCTGTGGGACGCGACCGTGACCGACCGGGGCTTCACCGGCTTCCCCCGCCCGAAGGTCGCCGGCGGCGGCTGGCTGCCGTCGTTCACCCCGCAGGGCGACGACGGCTTCCACGAGGGCACGGCGTGGCAGTACCAGTGGCTGGTCCAGCACGACGTGCCCGGCCTGGTGGAGCGGCTGGGCGGCAGCGCGGCGGCGACGGCCCGCCTGGACGACTTCTTCGCCTACCCGGACCTGGTGGACGACCCGGCCGGGACCGCCCGGACCAAGTGGGTCGTGGGCGCTTACGAGTACTACAACCAGTTCAGGTACAACCCGAACAACGAGCCCGACCTGCACTCGCCGTGGATGTACGTGCTCATGGGGCAGCCGTGGAAGACCTCGGCGGTGGTCAGGGCGGCGCACACGCTGTTCGTCGACGACCCCGCCGGGGTGACGGGCAACGACGACCTGGGCCAGATGTCCGCGTGGTACGTGCTGAGCGCACTGGGCCTGTACCCCGTGGTGCCGGGAACCGGCCGGTTCCTCCTCCACGCCCCGCGGTACGAACGGGCGGTGGTCCACCTGCCGAACGGCTCGGACCTGGTCGTCACCGCCGCCGGAGCGAATCCGGGGGTTTTGCAGTACGTGCACGGCCTGACCGCGAACGGGACGCCCCGGAACGAGGCGCGGCTGGACCTGGAGGAGCTGCGCGCCGGGATGGCGCTCGACTTCACCCTGACCGCGGACCCGGCCGACGCGACCTGGGCGACCACCCACGGCGATCCCGCGTGAGCACCGCTCACAGGTACTTGTTGGCCAGCTCCGAGTACTCCTTCTCCACGTCCGAGGCCAGGTAGGCGACGTAGGTCCACGGGATGTCGTGCACGTGGTCGCGCATCCCGAGCAGGTGCCGCTTGGCCCGTGGCCCGTCGTCCGCCAGCGCGAAGGCGGCCGCGAACAGGTTGTGCGCCTGCAACGCACGGGGGTGCGCCCGCGGCACGGCGATGTCCCACTTGTCGGCGGCCTCGGCGATCTCGTCGTGCACCTTCCCGAAGTACCGCATCTTCAACGACGCGACCTTCAGCGCGCTGCGCGACTGCACGGCCTCGGCGAACCGCTCCAGGAACACCTCGAAGTGCGCCAGCGGCAACATGGCCACCACCGGGTCGCCGGGGGCGGCGGCGTCCACGCTGCCCTTGGCGAACGCCATCATCTCCTCGGTGGACCCGCCCCACTTCGGCGCGAGGATCTGCGCGCGCACCCAGTGCGCCGGGTACAGCGTGGGGCACCGGGCGACGATCTCCCGCCAGACCTCGTCCTTCTGCCCGCGGTCGACCTGCAAGCCCATCCCGGTCGTCTGCAGCTGCGCCCACGGCACCGCGTCGCGCGGCAGCAGATTTGCGGCCTCGTGCAACGGGGCGACGGCCTTCCGCAGCGTCGCGAAGAACATCTTGAACCGGTCCTCGCCGATGTCGTCGGCCCGGCCGGTCCCCCGCACCGCCCAGGCCTCGCCGATGAACGAAGCCCCGGCCAGCAGCCAAAGATCGGGATCCGACGCGCCCTTGGCGAGTTCCAGCAGCTCGTCCGCGTGCCCCACGGCGTGGTCCCGCAGCACTTCGAGCCGCAACGCGCGCAGCTCGGGCTGGTCGCGGCACTCGGCGAGCACGGTCGTGGCCGCGCGCAGGTGCCCCGCGTCCATCTCCTCGGCCGCGATGTCCACGATCGGGTCGTCGTAGGTGTGATCCCTGATCACTTCGCGGGCGACCGCCACCGGGCGCTTCCTTCGAAAGATCCCCACCCCACGACAGTACTTACCCGGAGCTGACCTGCCCAGGTCGTCCCCGTGGGAAATGGCGTAGTCCTTCGGGCTCAGCGGGCTTCGACTTTCGGCGGTTGTGGCGGACCTCACCGGCCCGATGAGGTGGGGGCTCGCACATTCTGAGGGGGATCGATGCGAAGAGCACCACTGACGGTGGTAGCGCTGATCGCGACGCTGGTGGGCGGCAGCCTCCCGGCCCAAGCGCAGGAGGCCAAGGAAGCCCCGACCCGCTACCTCGCCCAGCAGATCACCTGGGCACCCTGTTTCGACCCGACCAACCCACCCGAGGGCCTGCCGCCGGGCGGCGAACGCCTCGAGTGCGGCTCCTACCAAGCGCCGCAGGACTGGCGGCGGCCCGCGCAGGGCAAGGACATCACCATCGCCGTCAGCCGCCTGCGCCCCACTTCCGGCGAGGCCAAGGGCAGCGTCTTCACCAACCCCGGTGGACCGGGCGGTCCGGGCCGCACCCTGCCGCTGGCGTTCCTCGGCCAGCCGAAGCTCCTGGCCGACCAGGAGATCATCGGCATCGACGTCCGCGGCACCGGTGCCAGCACGAACGTGACCTGCGGCGGCTACGACTGGCTCGGGCTCACCGACCCGCGCGACCGCAGTCGGGCCAACCTGAAGCTCCTCTTCGACACCGCGGAGCAGCAGGCGCGGGCGTGCCAGACCAGCTCCGGCGAGTTCGGCAAGGTCGTCAACACCGAGCAGACCGTCAAGGACCTGGACCTGCTGCGCCACCTGCTCGGCCGCGACCGGATCAACTGGATCGGCTACTCCGGCGGCAGCTGGATGGGCGCGTACTACGCGACCTACTTCCCGCAGCGCGTCGGCAAGTTCGTGATCGACTCGAACACCGAGTTCACCTCGACGTTCCAGACGATCTTCGGCGCGTTCGGCATGGGCTTCGAGCGCCGGTTCCGCACCGACTTCCTGCCGTGGGTGGCGAAGTACGACTCGCTCTACCACCTCGGCACGACCGGTGAGGCCGTGCGGCTCAACTACGAGGACATCCGCGCCAAGCTCGCCGCGAACCCGCTGACGCTCCCGGACGACACGGTGCTCACGCCGATGCTGTTCGACCTGTTCCTGTTCCAGGCGCAGTACTCGAAGTACAACTTCCCGGCGGCCGCCGAGCAGTTCTCCCAGCTCCGGCGGATCGTGGTCGACAGGCAGGGCTCGCCCGCGGCGCTGGGCCGGTTCGCCGACGCGCCGAACGGCACCCTGCACGCGATCATCTGCAACGACACCCCGTTCCGCGGCGACCGCGACTACCTCGTCCGCGAGTCCGGCAGGCAGGGCGCGCTCTACCCGCTGATCGGCTCGTACGTCGTCGCCGCGCCCTGCGCGTTCTGGGACCGGCCGCCGTTGCAGCTCAAGACGCCGACCGGCCGGGGCGTGCCGCCGATCCTGATGGTGCAGTCGGTGCGCGACCCGGCGACACCGCTGGAAGGCGCGCAGCGGGCGCACCAGAAGTTCGCCGGTTCGCGGATGCTGACCGTCACGGACGAGGGCGACCACGGCATCTACGCGTTCGGCAACCCGTGCGTGGACCGGGTCGTGGAGGCGTTCATCGTCGACGGCGTCGTGCCGCCGCGCGACTCGACGTGCGCGGGCGTGCCGCTGCCCGACCCGACCGCGAGCCTGTCCGCGCAGGTGGCCCACCCCGTGGGCAACCCGTTGGAGCGGTACGCGGACCTGCTGAAGTGAAGGCGGAGGGGACCTCGGCCGCCGGGGTCCCCTCCCTCCCGTCAGTGGCAGTAGTGGACGTCGGACTCCGACTCGCCGTGCCACCAGAACAGGTCGGGGTCGGCGCTCGGGTAGTCCACGCCGCCCGCCTTCAGCGAGACGGCGGCGGTCGCGGGACTCCTGGTGAACGGTCCGGCCAGGTCCTCGACCCGGCGGGCCACACCGCCGGTGACGACGATCCGCACGGCAGCGGCCGCCTTGACGTCCGCGAGCGGATCGCCCTGCACGGCGATGAGGTCCGCCAGCCTGCCCGCCTCCACGGTCCCGAGCTGGTCGGCGAGGCCGAGCCAGCGGGCGGGGTTGCGGGTCGCGGTGGTGAGGGCCTCGTGCGGGGTGAACCCGTGGCGGACCATCGCCCGCAGGTTCTGGTGCAGGCTCAGCGCCACGTCGTCCAGCGGCGCGTCGGTCCCGGAGATGACGAACCCGCCCGCGCGGTGGACGGCCAGCAGCATCCCCACCCACCCCGGCAGGGCGGCCTGGGAGAGCTGGTTGGCGGGGGTGTCCTTGGCGGCGTCGGCGACCTTCTGCGCGAACCGGGCGTACTCCCACGGCGGCAGCAGGGCCTTGGTGCGCGGGTCGTCCAGCAGCGAGTGGTCGTCGGCGTAGAGGATCGCCGAGTGGAACAGGGTCGGCGTGACCGACATGCCCGACGCGGCGAACAGCCCGGTCACGTCCTGGTAGCTGCGGCCGAGCCTGCTGGTCGTGTGCGAGTAGCCGAGCCGGTTGGTGGCGCCGACGTGCTCCATGCCGTCCATGCCGACGTTGACCGCCGGGTACAGGTAGTGCGAGCTGAGCGGCATCCCCTTGCGGTGGGCCAGGTCCACGACCTTGCGCTGCGACGCGACCGGCAGCCGCACGTAGGTCTTGATCATGTCGTAGTCCAGCTCCACGGCCCGTGACAGCTCCAGCGCGAGCTGGTCCTCGCCGCGGGTGGGGCGCATGAAGTTGTAGTAGACCCGGCCGCCGTCCACGGCCTCGCCGGTGGCGAAGTACCGCGGGCCGACGCGCGCGCCCGAGTCGAGCGCCTCCCTGGTCTCCAGCATCTGGTACGCCGGGTCGCCGGGCGAGCGGGTGGTGGTGATGCCGTAGGACAGCCACAGCCTTCCCTGGCGGTCACCCCACTGCCGTCCGCGCAGGTGCCAGTGGTTGTGGGCGTCGATCAGGCCCGGCATCACCGTGAGGCCGGAGGCGTCCACGACCGACAGCCCGGCCCAGTCGCGGCGGTCGTGCACTCCCACGATCCGGTCGCCGTCGATGACCACGTCGACGTCGCGCCGCAACGCCTGGCTCTTGCCGTCCCACAGCGCCCCGGCCCGCACGACCGTCCGACCGCGCGGCCGCGAGCGGGTCCACGTCAGCGGCAGCTCGACCGGCCGGGCGTGGCCGCCGTCCAGGCCGATCAGCTTCAACCGGCCGTTGTTCAGGTACAGCAGCGTCTTCGAGTCGCCGCTCCACGACGGCGCGTCGCTCGCCTCGCGGGTGAGCTGCCTCGGCTCGCCGGTGAACACCCCTCGGGCGTCGACCGGCACGACCCACAGGACGCTCTCCACGACGAACGCGAGCCACCTGCCGTCCGGCGACCACACCGGCCCGTCGTCACCCCTGGTGGACAGGGACTTGAACGGCATCGGCTCGGTGTAGCGGACGACCCCGTCGGCCAGCCCGACCGTGAGGATCTGGCTGGTGCCCTCGCGGAACCGCTTGCTGAACGGCTTCACCGCCGCCAGCGCGATCGTCCCGCCGTCTGCCGACCAGGTCGGGCGGCCGGGCTGGAACAGCGCGGGCAGCAGCTTCGCGGCCGTGCCGGCGGCGACGTCGAACACCCAGGTAGCGCCGTCCGCGTCCTGGTAGGCGATCTTGGTCCCGTCCGGCGACCAGCGCGGGGTGATCTGCGCGCCCGGCAACGTCGTGAGCCGGGTCTGCGCGCCGGTCGCCACGTCGTGCCGCCACAGCGCGGCGGTGCCGGAGCGGTCGCTCGCGTACACCAGCGACCGGCCGTCGGGGTGCCAGTCGGGGTCGGAGTTGAAGAACCCGTCGTCCACGACCTTGCGCGGCCTGCCGCCCACGGGCAGCAGCCACAGCGCGTTGAGCGCCCGGAACGCCACGGACCTCCCGTCCGGCGACAGCACCGGGCCCGCGATCCCCCGCACCGGCTGGGCGGCGCGCGAGGACACGTCCCGCTTCACCCGGCGGTTCTCGTGCCGCCGGTAGTCGACGGTCGCGTCGAACGCGGTCGCCGTCTTCGTGCCGGACACCAGGTCACGGGTGCGCAGGCCGCCGTCGGCGGTGTAGACGATCGTGCTCGCGCCCGCCCAGTCGACGGCGAAGCCGAACAGGTCCTCGCCCTCGGTCACGGCCCGGCCGTCCACGACGACCTCCGTCACGGCCCCGCGCAGGGTCGTGTAGGTCAGCCTGCCGTCGGGTGAGTACCCCGGCCCGAAGAAGCGGGTGTCCGCGACCGGCTCCACCAAGCGCTGCCTGCCGCCCGCGAGGTCGACGGCGTCGATCGCGGTCCCGTCGACCGTGCACACCACGCGGGTGCCGTCCGGTGACCAGTTCGGCTCGGCCTCGTCGGCGTCGGTGCTGGTCAACTGGGTCTGCTGGCCCGTGCGCAGGTCGAGCGTCCACAGGTTGTAGCTGCCGCCGACGTCGCTGCTGAACACGATCCGCGAGCCGTCCGGGGAGAACCGGGGCTCGCGGTGGTCGTTGAGGCCGGTGGTCACCTGCCGCAAGCCCTGACCGTCCGCGCCGATGGTCCACAGGTGGTAGTTGCCGTCGCGGTAGGACTGGAAGACCAGTGTCTTCGAGTCCGGCGAGAAGTGCGGGCGGGTGGCGTCCTGGTCGTCGCCGGTGAGCCTGCGGGCCCGGCCGCCGCCCGCGGGCAGCACCCAGATCGCCGTGTAGAGGTCGATCGCGACGAGCTTGCCGTCCGGCGAGAGCGAGGACGAGATGCCCGTGCCCTCGCGGGCGGTGAAGCGGTGGCCGGAGGCCGATTCCTGGCCAGCCGACGCGCGGGCGGGAGTGCCGACGAGCGCGGCCCCGCCGAGGACGGCGGCCCCGCGGAAGAGGCCGCGGCGGCTCAGGCCGAAGTGATCAGAATCCATGTCAGTCCCCCGAGACGGTCGATGGTGATCCACCGGCCACCGTACCCAGGTTGACACGTCAAGCCTCGATTATCGGCCCCACATGGCCGAACCGAGCCGTCTCACCTGGCGGCGCCCCCGCTGTCCCGCCTGCGGGCCGCGTACACCCCCGCCTCGGTGCGGCGGTCGAAGCCGAGCTTGTGCAGCAGCGACGACACGTAGTTCTTCACCGTCTTCTCCGCCAGGTACAGCCGATGCGCGATCTGCCGGTTCGTCAGCCCCTCGGCGATCAGGTCCAGGATCCGCCGCTCCTGCGGGCTCAGCGTCGCGTAGCGCGGGTCCTCCTCCGGCCCGCTGCGCAGCCGTTGCAGCACGGTCGCGGTCACGCCCGCGTGCAGCAGCGACCCGCCCGCCGCCAGCGTGCGCACGGCGGCGACCAGGTCGTTGCCGGACACCTGCTTGAGCATGTACCCCGCCGCGCCCGCCATGATCGCGCCGAACAGGGCCTCGTCGTCGGAGTACGACGTGAGCATCAGGCACGCGGGCGGCGGCTGCGTCGTCGAGCGGATCTCCCGGCACACGGTCACGCCGTTGCCGTCCGGCAGCCGCACGTCGATGATCACGACGTCCGGCTTGAGCACCGGGGCGGCGGCCACGGCCGCGGCCGCCGTGTCCGCCTCGCCGACGACGGTGATGTCGGCCTCGACGGCCAGCAGCTGTTGCAAACCGCGACGAACGATCTCGTGATCGTCCACCAGCAGCACGGTGATCGCCATATCCGCCTCCTAGCCGAAGTCGTAGTGCTGGACCAAGGGAACCGACCAGACCACGGACACGCCCCGGCCGGGTTCGGAGTCGACCGCGCACCGGCCGGACCACCGGTCGGCGCGCGCGGACATGTTGACCAGTCCACCGCTGTGCCGGACCAGCCGCTCGGGCAGGCCCTTGCCGTTGTCGCGCACGACCATCTCCAACGCCGTGGCCGCGCGGTCGACCGACACGGACACCGACACCGAGGTCGCGCCCGCGTGCCGGGCGGCGTTGGCCAGCGCCTCGCGCAGGCTCGCCAGCAGGTCCGGCCGGACGGGGTCCGGGACGACCGAGTCCAGCGGCCCGTCCAGCGCCACGGTCGGCTCGAACCCCAGCAGCCGCGCGGACTCCCGCACCGCGCGCAGCAGTTGGCCGCGCAGGCTGATGCCGCCGCTGGGCGGCTCGTGCAGGGAGAAGATGGTGCGGCGGATCTCGCGGATGGTGTGGTCGACCTCCTCGATGAACCCGGCCAGCCGGGCCGCCACCATCGGCTGGCGCACCGTGCCGTTGAGGCCCTGCAACCCCAGCCCGAGGCCGAACAGCCGTTGGATCACCAGGTCGTGCAGGTCGCGCGCGATGCGGTCGCGGTCCTCCAGGATCGCCAGCCGCCTGCTGTCCTCCTGGGCTCGGGTGAACTCCAGCACCAGCGCGGCCTGCGAGGCGAACGACTCGACCAGCTCCACGTCCGCGGCGTCGAACGCGTGGTGCCCGCGCGGCCGGGCGACCATCAGCACGCCGAGCACGCGGTCGCCCGCGGCCATCGGCACCAGCACGATCGGGCCCACCTTGGCGAAGTCCTCGACCAGGCGCGGGTTCACGTCCGCGGGCCACGGGCCGTCCACGGCCAGGTTGTCGACCACCATGGGCCGCCCGGTCGAGAAGACCTCCCACGCGACGGCGGCCGACGGCACGGTGAAGCCCAGCGCGTGCCTGCCGAGGATCCCGTCGACGACCTCCAGCACCAGTTCACCCCGGTTGTCCGGCAGCACGAGCGCCGCCACGATCCCGTCCGCCGCGCCGCGGGCCTGCGCGGCGACCTGGTTGAGCGCGTCCCGGCCGGAGACGCCGGACAGCAGGGCGAGCGTGACCTCGTTCGACGCGCGGTGCCACACCTCGCGCTGCCGGGTCTGGCCGTAGAGGCGGGCGTTCTCTATCGCGATGCCCGCGGCGGCGGCGACGGCCGCGACGACCTCCGCGTCCACGTCGGTGAACTCGGAGCCGTCCTCCTTGTCGGTCAGGTAGAGGTGGCCGAAGACGTCGCCGCGCACGTGCACGGGCAGCCGCAGGTAGGTGCCGGGCGGGCCGGCGTCCGCGCAGGAGTCGAGCTTGGGCCGCACGCGGGGCAGCGCGTCGCGGTCGGCTCCCCCGTCACCGTCCGAGCCGACGTAGGTGAACTCCAGCAGGCGGTGGTTGGGGCTCTCCACGGTGAGCGCGCCGTACCGGGCGTCGACCAGCCCGCACGAGGACTCGACCACGCGGCGCAGCACGTCGGGGAGGGAGAGGTCGCTCGCCAGCGACACGACCGCGTCGAGCAGCAGGTGCAGGCGGTCCCGCGAGACCGCGGCCTCGGCCGTTCCCCCGGTCAGCGTGCGCAGCAGGCCGTCCAGTCGCAGTGCGTGCGCGTCGGGACGGCGCGACCCGACGGTCTCGCCGGAACCGACGGCATCACCCGAACCGAGCACGTGACCATCCCTTTCGTGGGGACGGGACGAGGGTAACTCCTCTCCGTAGTCAACGGGAGAGCGCGCACCCCCTGTTTCACCGGATCAGCCCTGGCGGGGTAGGGGAATTCGGGTGCCGGTCACCACCTCGATCGTGATGACCAGGTAGCGGTCCGTAGCGCCTTGGCCACGGGACGGCAACTTCAGCTCGGCCAGCCTGCCCAGCCACTCGGGGTCGCGGACCTCGTGCGCGTGGCCCACGACCGTGACCGTCCACCCCTCGCGGAGGTCGTGGGCGAGGTTGTCGATCTCGAACGCCACGATCGCGCCGCCGGCCGCCAGCGCCGGGCTCCCCTCGGCCAGCCGGACGACCACGTCCTCCTCGTGCAGGACGAACGCCACCGGCTGGACGGCGGGCAGTGCGCGATCGGTGAACACCAGCCTGCCGATCGCGACCGAGGCGAGCAGTCCGAGGCAGTCCTGGCGGGAAAGCACTTCCATGCCCGCGGAATCCACGTCTGCGGAGTCCACTGAAGCACCTCTCGACGGGGGTGGCGCGCGAACCACCACCGTCTGCCGATCCCCCACCGCTGCCTAGAGTCGGAAGGCCCGCCCTAGGTCCGCAGCCCCTCGATCAGGTGATCGGCCGCCGCGTAGGGATCAAGATCTCCGATGGCAACGCGCTTGGCCAGCTGCTCCAGCGCCACGCCTCCGCGCAGGTCACCGATCCGCGACCGGAGCCGGGCCACGGCGATGGCCTCGACCTCGCCCGCCGCGCGCCGGGCCCGCCTGCGCTCCAGCTCGCCGTGCTCGGTCATCCACGCGTGGTGCGCGTCGACCGCCTCCACGACGTCGTCCACGCCCTCGCCGCGGGCCGCCACGGTCTTCACGATCGGTGGCCGCCACGACGGGCCCTCGCGGTCGCGCCTGCCGAGCGAGATCATGTACTTGAGGTCGCGCGCGGTCGCGTCGGCGCCATCGCGGTCGGCCTTGTTCACCACGAACACGTCCGCGACCTCCAGGATGCCCGCCTTCGCGGCCTGGATGCCGTCGCCCATGCCCGGCGCGAGCAGCACCAGCGTGGTGTCGGCGAGCGACACCACCTCGACCTCGGACTGCCCGACGCCGACGGTCTCGATCAGCACGACGTCGAACCCGGCCGCGTCGAGCACCCGCAACGCCTGCGGCGTGGCCCACGACAGGCCGCCGAGGTGGCCTCGGGTGGCCATGGAGCGGATGAACACGCCGGGGTCGGTGGCGTGGTCCTGCATCCGCACCCGGTCGCCGAGCAGCGCGCCGCCGGAGAACGGGGAGGACGGGTCGACCGCGAGCACGCCGACCCGCTGCCCCTGCTTGCGGAACGCCGAGACCAGCACGGACGTCGACGTGGACTTGCCGACACCGGGAGGACCGGTCAGGCCGATCACGCGGGCCCGCCCGGTCAGCGGGGCCAACGCCTCGGCGACCTCGCGCAGCTGCGGACTCGCGTCCTCGACCAGCGAGATCAGCCTGGCGACCGCGCGGGGCTGTCCGTCCCGCGCGCGGTCGACCAGGTCGGATACCTCAACAGTCCGCGTCACACGTCAGACCTTAGGGACCCGCACGACGAGCGCGTCGCCCTGACCGCCGCCACCGCACAGGGCCGCCGCGCCGACACCGCCGCCGCGGCGCTTCAGCTCCAGCGCCAGGTGCAGCGCGATGCGGGCGCCGGACATGCCGATCGGGTGGCCGAGCGCGATGGCGCCGCCGTTGACGTTGACCTTGTCCTCGGAGACGCCGAGCTGCCGCGCCGACACGATGCCGACGGCGGCGAACGCCTCGTTGATCTCGATGAGGTCCAGGTCGGCGGGGTCGATGCCCTCCTTGGCGCAGGCGGCCTTGATGGCGTTGGACGGCTGCTCGTGCAGGCTCGCGTCCGGGCCGGCCACGACGCCGTGCGCGCCGATCTCGGCGAGCCAGGTCAGGCCCAGTTCCTCGGCCTTGGCCTTGCTCATCACGACCACGGCGGCGGCGCCGTCGGAGATCGGCGAGGCCGAGCCCGCGGTGATGGTGCCGTCCGCGGCGAACGCGGGCCGCAGCTTGGCGAGCGTGTCCACCGTCGTGTCCGGCCGCACGCCCTCGTCGGTGCTCACGAGCACCGGGTCGCCCTTGCGCTGCGGAATGCTCACCGGCGCGATCTCCTCGGCGAACAGGCCCTTCTCGATCGCGGCGGCGGCGCGCTGGTGCGACCGGGCGGCGAACGCGTCCTGCTGCTCGCGGGTCAGCTCGTAGCGGCCGTTGTACTTCTCCGTGGACGCGCCCATCGCGACCTGGTCGAACGCGCAGAACAGGCCGTCGTTGGCCATGTGGTCGATCATCGTCACGTCGCCGTACTTGAAGCCGCCGCGCGACTTCTGGAGCAGGTGCGGCGCCTGGGTCATCGACTCCTGGCCACCGGCCACGACGATGTCGAACTCGCCCGCGCGGATGAGCTGGTCGGCGAGCGCGATGGCGTCCACGCCCGACAGGCACACCTTGTTGATCGTCAGCGCGGGCACGGTCATCGGGATGCCCGCGGCGACCGCGGCCTGGCGGGCGGGGATCTGGCCCGCGCCCGCGGTCAGCACCTGGCCCATGATCACGTACTGCACCTGCTCGGGGGCGACACCGGCGCGCTCGAGCGCCGCCTTGATCGCGACGCCGCCGAGCTGCGCGCCGGAGAAGTCCTTGAGCTGCCCGAGCAGCCTGCCCATCGGGGTACGGGCACCGGCGACGATGACGGAACCGGACACAAGAGCCTCCAGGAGGTGAGCGAGCGTTAACTTCACACGATACCCAGGGTTACCGATCGGTACCCCTGTGAGGCGCCGCACAACTGCCGCTGCACCGATTCCGTCACTACCCTGGGGCGATGCAGGAAGCACTCCGCGGTCTCGTCACCGCCATCGACCACGTCGGCATCGCCGTGCCGGACCTCGACGTCGCCATCGCGTTCCACCGCGACAACTTCGGCCTTGAGGTGGCGCACAGCGAGGTGAACGAGGAGCAGGGCGTCCGCGAGGCGATGCTGCGCGCGCCCGGCGACGACGGCACCGGCACCGCCGTGCAGCTCCTCGCGCCGCTGAACGAGGCGTCGACGATCGCCAAGTTCATCGACCGCTCCGGCCCCGGCCTCCAGCAACTCGCCTACCGGGTGTCCGATGTGGACGCCGCGGCCGACGCGCTGCGCGCCAAGGGCCTGCGGCTGCTCTACGAGCAGGCCCGCCGCGGCACGTCGAACAGCCGGGTCAACTTCGTGCACCCGAAGGACGCGGGCGGCGTGCTGATCGAGCTCGTGGAGCCCGCCGAGGACTCCCAGCACTAGGCGAGGGCGCCCGCCACGAACGCGAGTTCGCGGTCCATCAGCCGGTCGCCGTCGGGGTTGTGCCGGGCGACGGAGTGCCGGTAGCTCACGGCCAGCGCCACCAGCGCGGCGGCGCTGTCCACGTCCTTGTCGGCCACGGCCGGGCCGCCCGCGGCGAGGATGACCTCGCGGACCTGGCCGACCACCGCGCGGTGCCGTTCGTGCAGCGCGTCGCGGACGTCCGGGTGCGTGTCCGCCTCGCGCCACAGCAGGTGCGAGAGCAGCGGCGACGCGTCGAGCCGGGCGTCCAGCACGGCGACGAGCTTGCCGAGGCTCGCGGCGACGTCCCCGGCGACCACGACCTCGTCGGGGTCGACGACGCCCGTGGGCAGCCGCAGCACGAGCGCGGTCAGCAGGTCGTGCTTGCGGGTGAAGTAGTAGTGCACGAGCCCCTTGGGCACGCCCGCGCGCTCGGCGATCCGCGAGGTCGGCGTGGCGTCGAAGCCGAGTTCGGCGAACAACGCCTCCGCGGCGACGAGGATGCGTTCCCTGGCGGGTTCGTCGGTGGCCATGCCGGACCTCCTGGTGCGCGAAGGGGCCCACGACCGGTCGAGGTCGTGGGCCCGAGTTGTCAACGGGTCAGTGCTGGCCCGCCAGCCCCGAGTGCGCCGTGTTCGCGGCCGGGACCGCGACGGCCCCCGCCACGACGGTCAGCACACCGGCGACCCACGACGTCCACGCGGCGCCGGTCAGGTCGGTGTACCCGATCACGAACGGCGAGATGAACAGCAGGACGCCCAGCACGATCTGGAACCACTCGGTGGCGACCATCGCGGGCGACCCGAGCGAAACCAGACCGTCGATCGCGATCAGCGCGCCGAGCACGATCATGGTCCACACCACTCCGGTGCTGGTGTCCGCGACCGTCGGGGTCAGCGCCACCAGCACGCCGATCACCACTTCGGTCCAGTCCTGCCACCGGGTCCAAGCCTTGTTCATGGTCCTCAACCTCCATGCCCTTCGAAGGGATACCTCCAGGGTGCGCTTGGTTGGCCGCCCGGTCAAACACTCTTTCGGTGCCCTGCCTCACAGTCGGGCCGTCTGAATCGGTTACTCGTCGGTAACGTGCTGCTTCCAGCGACTTCAGCCCGTTGAACACGATTGGGAGGACACGCCGTGCAGAAGATCCTCGACGCGATCCTGGCCGACGACCTCGACGCCATCGAGTCCCTGCCCGTGCCCACGACGTACCGCGGGATCACGGTGCACGAGGACGAGACGGGCATGTTCGAGGGCCTCGCCACCAAGGACAAGGACCCGCGAAAGTCGCTGCACCTCGACGAGGTGCCGACCCCGGAACTCGGTCCCGGCGAAGCGCTCGTCGCGGTGATGGCCAGCGCCATCAACTACAACACCGTGTGGACGTCGATCTTCGAGCCGATGTCGACCTTCGGGTTCCTCAAGCGCTACGGGAAGTCCTCGCCGCTCTCGCTCAAGCACGACCTGCCCTACCACGTGGTCGGCTCCGACCTGGCGGGCGTCGTGCTGCGCACCGGCCCCGGCGTGAACGCGTGGAAGCCCGGCGACCGCGTGGTCGCCCACTGCCTGGACGTGCAGCTGGAGCACGCCGACGGGCACAACGACACGATGCTCGACCCGGAGCAGCGGATCTGGGGCTTCGAGACGAACTTCGGCGGCCTCGCCGAACTGGCGCTGGTGAAGTCCAACCAGCTCATGCCGATGCCCGACCACCTCACGTGGGAGGAGGCCGCCTCGCCCGGCCTGGTCAACTCGACCGCGTACCGGCAGTTGGTGTCCGCCAACGGCGCGAACATGAAGCAGGGCGACACCGTGCTGATCTGGGGCGCGTCCGGGGGCTTGGGTTCCTACGCCACGCAGTTCGCGCTCAACGGCGGCGCCACGCCGATCTGCGTGGTGTCCAGCCCGGAGAAGGCGGAGCTGGTGCGCTCGATGGGCGCGGAGCTGATCATCGACCGCAGCGCCGAGGGCTACCGGTTCTGGAAGGACGAGCACGAGCAGGACCCCAAGGAGTGGAAGCGGTTCGGCGCGCGGATCCGCGAGCTGACCGGCGGCGACGACCCGGACATCGTGTTCGAGCACCCCGGCCGCGAGACGTTCGGCGCCAGCGTGTTCGTGGCCCGCAAGGGCGGCACGATCGTCACCTGCGCCTCGACGAGCGGGTTCCTGCACCAGTACGACAACCGGTACCTGTGGATGAGCCTCAAGCGGATCGTCGGCTCGCACTTCGCGAACTACCGCGAGGCGTGGGAGGCGAACCGCTTGGTCGCCAAGGGGAAGGTGCACCCCACAGTGTCCAAGGTGTACTCGTTGGCGGAAACCGGACAAGCGGCGCACGACGTCCACCGCAACGCGCACCAGGGCAAGGTGGGCGTGCTCTGCCTGGCCCCGACCGAGGGCCTCGGCGTCCGCGACCACGCCCTGCGGGCGACGCACCTGACCGCCATCAACCGGTTCCGCGGCGTGTAGCCGGGGTGCCCCTGGAACACCACTAACGGGTAGCGTGGGGGGCATGGGCCTCGCCGACGATCGTGACCTCGTCCCGCTGGGATCCGGCTTCGACATCGCCAAGCGGGGGTACGACAAGGGCCAGGTCGAGGACCACCTCGAACGGCTCGACTCGGACCTCCGGCTGCTGGCTGCCGACCGGGACGCCGCGGTGTCGCAGACCAACGACCTCGCCCGCCAACTCGAGGCCGCCCGATCCGAGGTGGCGGAGATGCGGGGGCAGGTCGAACGGCTCTCGATGCCGCCGACCACGCTGGAAGGCCTGAGCGAACGGCTGCAGCGAATGCTGCGCCTGGCCCAGGAAGAGGCCAACGAGATCAAGGCGCGCGCCGAGGCCGAGGGCGGGCACATCCGCACCAAGGCCGAGGGCGAAGCCGGTGTGCTGCGCACCCGGTACGAGAAGCTGATCACGGAACTGGACCAGCGGCGCGCCGACATGGAAGCCGAGCACAGGGGCGTCCTGGAGAAGGCGCGCGCCGAGGCGGAGAAGGTCGACGAAGCCGCGAAGGCCGCCGCCGCGCTGGTGGTGGAGAAGGCGGAGCAGCGTCGGCTGACCGTGGAAGAGGACTTCGAGATCGCGATGGCGGCTCGGCGGGTCGAGTCGATGAAGACGCTCGCGGAGACCGAGGCGTCGAGCAAGGCCGAAGCGGACCGGCGGTTGCGGGAGTCGCAGGAAGAAGCGACGCGGATCCGGACGCAGATTGCGCAGGAGCAAGCCGCGAGCAACGCGGAAGCTCAGCGGTTGGTGCGGGAGGCGACGGAGGAAGCGAACCGGCGTCGGCACGACTCGGTGAGCGAAGCCACTGCTCGGGTGCAGGAAGCCACGGACGAGGCCAATCGGCGGGTGCGGGAAGCGACCGAAGAGGCCAACCGGCGGATCACGGCCGCTACCCAGCAGGTTGACGCGTTGACGAAGCTGAGGAACGGGTTGGCGCAGCAGTTGCGGAGCGCTCGGACGGCGTTGCACGACATCGCGCCGTTGTTGGAGCCGTTGGAGGTGGAGAAGGAGGCTGCGGCTTCGGCGGCGTTGCCTGCTGCTGGTCCTTCTGCTCCGGCTCCGGTTGCTTCTGCTTCGGTTGCTTCGGAGGCGGTTACCCAGGTGCGGCCTGTGCCGGTTGGGGAGACGGTGGATTTGGCCAAGCCCACGCCTGCGGGTTCAGGTTCGGGCGCGGGTTCGGCGTCGGCGTCGGCTAAGGCGCCTGCCGCCAAGAGTTGACATGACTTCGGCTCCGGACCTTGTTCACACCGAGCGGCTGGTGCTGCGGCGGGTCGTGCTCGAGGATTTGGGGCACGCGTTGGAGATCATGGGGGATCCGGAGACCAACCTCTACAACCCCGGTGGGCCGCCCACGCCGTTCTACACGGTGATCCAGATGGTGGAGTGGCGGCGGCGGTGGGCTGAGGACGGGATCGGGTACTGGGCCGTCGAGTTGGGCGGTGAGGTGATCGGGTTCGGTGGCGTGCGCACCCACTTGGTGCACGGGGAGCGGTCGTTGAACCTGTTCTACCGGTTCACGCCTGCCCATTGGGGGCGTGGGTATGCGACGGAGATGGCTCGGGCGGCGATCGCGTGGGCTGATTCGGAGCGGCCGGAGTGGCCTGTGGTGGTTTTGACGGATCCGGACAACAAGTCTTCTCAGCGGGTGGCTGAGAAGTTGGGGTTCGTGGTTGTTGGAGAGTATGAGGACATGGTTCTCTACCGGCGCGTGTGAAGTATCCGGTGTTTGGGGGCTAACCCCCGATTGCGCCAATTATCCCACCCTTTTTCGTCTTGTCAAGGCTGGAAAATCAGCCAGCGACTGAAAATAAATGGGGGGGCGGCAAAAAAAAAAAGGGGCCCC
>NZ_JBHYHC010000142.1:0-23307 GCF_042738955.1 Umezawaea sp. NPDC059074 | reverse complement strand
GGGCAGGGCTTTGGGGCACTGCCTTTTGGCCCGATCAAGGGGCAAATCTAGGGGCCCCAAATCAAATCGGACACAGCGGGCTGGAAATCGAAGCCACTGAGTGGGCAGGCTGGAAGCCGTGGCCGCTGGGTGGCCCGGCTGGGACCGGTAGCCGCTGACTGACCCGGCTGGGAGCGGAGGCTGCTGGGTTGGCCAAGCTGGGAGCCGAAGTCGCTTGGTGGGTGGGCTGGGAGTCAGAGCTGCCGGGTGGGCTGGCTGGAAGCTGTAGCCGCCGGGTGAGAGGGCTGGAAGGCGCAGCCGCTGGGTGGGTGGGGCTGGGAGCTGTAGCCGCCGAGTGAGTGAGCTGTAAGCCGAAGCCGCCAGCCAAGTGCGCTGGAAGGCGCAGCCACCCTAGGCCACCGCTGGGAGCCAAGCCCCCCCGAGAGAACCCCACCACAACCCCCACCCCACCGACCCACCCCGGAAACCCCGAAGGGCCCGACCTCCGCAAGGAAGTCGGGCCCTTCGAAAACCGGATCAGGCGCCTTCGGCGGCCATCTCGTCGTCGTCCATGTGCTCCTTGCCCGGAGGCTTCTGGCCGTTCTTGCGGGTCCTGCGCTGCGGGCGCGGGAGGGCCGTGGGAGGCGGGGGCGGGGTCGGGCTGCCGCCGCCGAGGATCAGTTCCGCGAAGGTCGCCATGGCCTCGTCGAGCTGGCCGCCGATGCGGAGTTCCGATTCCTGGTTGCTCTTGCGCACCAGCGACGTGAGGGACTCGACGTCGGGGCGGGCCGCGATCGTGTCGCCGACCTTGACCATGCCCTGCTCGACCACGCCCGACAGTTCGCCGAGGCGGGCGGTGAAGTCGTCCTCCACGGCGTCGAGGCGGTTGGTCATGGTGTCCAGGCGGGACGTGACCTGCTCGAGGCGCTGGGCCAGGGCTTCCAGGCGGTCGGTCGCGTCGACCTGGTCGCGGGTCTCCTCGAGGGCCGTGTGGAGTGCTTCGCGGGCCTCGTCGAGCTTGCCGTTGACGGTGCTGCGGGTGTCCGCGAGGGACGAGTGCAGCGAGTCGCGGGTTTCCGTGAGCGACGCGTGGAAGCCGTCGCGCGTGGAGTTGAGGTTGTCGCGGCTCTCGTCGAGGCGGCCGTGGAGGGCGTTCGCGGAGTCCGTGAGGGACTTCTGCAAACCCTCGCGGGTGCCGTCGAGGTGCTCGTGGACGCCCTCGTCGACCTCGTCGAGACGGCCGCGCAGCGACGCCTCCAAGGCCTCGATGCGCTCGCGGAGCGGGCCGGTGACGAGAGCGGGGAGCTGCTCCGCCTTGCCGTCCTGCTTGTCGAGGTGGCCGTCGAGGTCGTCGATCCGCTTGTGGATGTGGGAGAGCTTGTCCTCCAGGCCGTCCATGCGGCCGGCGACGCCCTCGAAGCGGCCCGCGACGCCGTCGAGGCGGCCGTCGAGCTGGGCGAACGGCTTGGCCAGCTTGTCGACGAGGCCGTCGACGGCCCGGCTGATGCCCTGGACGGCGACGTCCTGCGCCTCCAGCTTGGACAGCGCCTCGTCGAGACGCTCGGCCAGCACGCTGACCTCGGTCCGGTCGGGGAGCTCGGACAGACGCTTGCGAACGGAACCCAGCGACTCGAGCGGAGACATCCGCGCGTGGATCTCGTCCAGAGCATCGAAGATCTGCTGCTGCTCGCTCTCACGAATCTCCGCGGCGCGCGTGAGCATGTTGCGCATCCGGTCGAAGGACATCGTGGAGCTGGTGTTCTCGGTCACGGCTGAATGCCTTCGTCCAGGGGAGGGGGAGACTTCCGGGAGCCTATCCAGGTTGGGGGTCGAGTTTGTACCACCCCCCGGCCCAGATCGCCCGGTTCCGAGGAGTGACTACTCCATTGGAGTTAACGCCCAGGGCGCTACTCGGTGGTAACCGTCGGACGGTAGACCACTCCTGCACGTGATTCGCGACCGTGTGAGTGACTAAAGCTCAATTATCGATCGCGGACGGTAGCGCATCACGAGTGCGCAACGTCTTGTGGACACACGACCGGGTTGTTTCAGCCGATCAAGGTAACGCGAGACTTGATCATAACGCTGTCAAGATCGTTTGCGCTGCTGATCGCACGGCGTGTCGCCAGGTATAACGTGTCCGCCATGTCGACTTCCCCTTCACTGGAGGCCATCCGCAGCGCACCGAAGGTGCTGCTGCACGACCACCTCGACGGTGGCCTCCGTCCCCAGACGGTGATCGAGCTCGCCGAGGCGTCCGGCCACCCCGGACTGCCGACCACCGACGCCGCGCAGCTCGGCGACTGGTTCCGCGAGAACGCCGACTCGGGCTCCCTGGTCCGCTACCTGGAGGGCTTCGCGCACACCTGCGGCGTCATGCAGGACGAGGCGGCGCTGGTCCGCGTGGCCGCCGAGGCCGCGGAGGACCTGGCCGCCGACGGCGTCGTCTACGCCGAGATCCGCTACGCCCCCGAGCTGTTCACCGAGCGCGGCATGGCGCTGGAGCAGGTCGTCGAGGCCATCCAGGAGGGCTTCCGCCAGGGCGAGCGCAACGCCGCCGCCGCCGGCAAGTCCATCCGGGTCGGCACGCTGCTGTGCGCCATGCGCCAGAACGACGGCTGGATGCCCTACGCCGACCTCGTCGTGAAGTACCGCGACGCGGGTGTCGTGGGCTTCGACATCGCAGGCCCCGAGGCGGGCTTCGAGCCCGCGCGCGGCCTGGACGCGTTCGAGCACCTCCGCAAGGAGAACGCCCACTTCACCATCCACGCGGGCGAGGCGGCGGGCGTCGAGTCCGTGTGGGAGGCCGTGCAGGTCTGCGGCGCCGAGCGCCTCGGCCACGGCGTCCGGATCGTCGAGGACATCAAGTTCGACGGCGACCACGCCGAGCTGGGCCGGGTCGCGAGCTACGTCCGCGACCGCCGGATCGCGCTGGAGGTCGCCCCCACGTCGAACCTGCACACCGGCATCGCCAAGACGCACGCCGAGCACCCGTTCGACAAGCTGTACAAGGCGGGCCTGCGGGTCACCGTCAACACCGACAACCGGCTGATGAGCCAGTGCTCCGCGTCCGGCGAGAACGCCGCGCTGGTCGAGGCGTTCGGCTACGGCTGGGCCGACCTGGAGAAGTTCGCGGTCAACGCGATGAAGTCCGCCTTCATCCCGTTCGCCGAGCGCAACGCGCTCATCAACGACGTGATCGTCCCCGGCTACGCCGCCCTGAAGGCCTAGCCCACCAACGGAAAAGGCCCCCTCGCCACTGCGGCGAGGGGGCCTTCTCAGCGTTCTAGTGGATGTTCAGCCGGTCCTCGAACCCGGCGGACAGCGCGCGCCAGGACGTGACCTCGGCCTCGAACGGCGCGCTGGGCGCGAGCCGCGTGGGGTCGGGCTTGAGCACGTACGACACCAGCCAGCCGAGGCTCTCCGACTTGTTCAGCGCGAGTTTCACGCTGTCGTCGTGCGCCCACTCGGCGGCGTCCTCGAACAGCTCCACCGCGAGGTCGAGCTGCGTCGGGTCGACCGAGTCCGGGCCGTCGGCGATGTCCTCGTCCAGGCCGGTCAGCACGTAGACGTTGTCCGGGTCGACGTCGACCTCCAGGTCGCCGCCGGTCGCCTTGACCACGATCTCGGCGAACGTCGACACCTCGGCGAGGTCGTTGTCCTCGGCCTCGACCAGGAAGCGCGACAGCGCGCGCGGCGACGTGAACGCGTCGATGCGGCCCTTGCGGCCCAGGAACACCGGCTGGTCGTCGAGGTAGCAGCGCAGCGTGTAGTACTCGCCCTGGCCGGTGATGACCTTGATCGGGTCGATGCCGACCTCGGCCCAGAAGCCGGTCGGCTCCTCGTCGTCCTCGTCCTCGGAGTCGGCGTCCTCCGCCTCCGCGGCGGCCAGCTCCTCCTGGAGGATCGCGAGTTCCTTCTGCGCGCCCGCGAGCACGTTCTCGTCCACGTCCGGCGTCGTCACGACGCTGTCGATGGCGTCCAGCACGTCATCCCACTTCTCGGCGATGACCTCGGACAGCTCGGTCCACAGCGCGGTGCCCTCGCGGCCGCTGAACGGCAGCGTGCCCTGCGGCAGGAGCGAGAAGCCCTCCGCCGAGTTCAGCACCTCGTGCACCTTCTCCAGGTCGCACACGTCCGCGAGCGAGCGCACGATCGCGATGACGTCGGCCAGCTCGCCGATCACCCACGTGTCGGGGTCGTCCGCGACCAGCTCGGGCACGCCCACCAGGTCGAACTGGTGGTTCTCGTCCGGGGAGAGGTCGCCGACCGACAGGGCGGGAACCGCGTTCCACGCCGGGTGGTCGGCCAGGTCGTGCTCCTCCACCTTGCGCACGAAGGCGGCCAGGTGGGCGGCGTCGGGGAACGCGTACAGGTCCTCCTCGTGGCCGAGGAAGGCCTCCCACTCCTCGCCCTCCTCACGCCAGCGGGGAGCCCACAGCGTGACCAGGTCCCCCTGGGTCAGCCCCAGTTCGATAGGGACGATGTCCTGCGCCATCAGACCTCCAGGTCACACCATGCCGTGCGGATGCGCGGCAAAGCCTACGGGGTGGATCAACGGCGGGAACCGCCGGTGCCGAACGGATCCGCGAAGTACGCGTCGTCATCGTCGTCCACCGGCGGGCGGGGCGCGCGACCGCCCCGCGCGGGCGGCGGCGGGGTTGGTGCGAACGGCGCAGCGGCCGGTGCCTCGTCCGGCGGGTCGAGCGGGGCCTGGATGGTGCCGTCGAAGGCGGCCTGGGAGTCGTCTCCCACCAGGCCCGCGCCGCCGTAGACCGGCCCGGTCCCGTAGGTGGCCTGCTCCACACCCGTGTGCTGGGAAGGCGAAGTGCGGTGCCGGGGGGACGGGCCGAACCCGCCCGCGTGGGTGGCGGGGTCGACGCCGGGACCGGGTGTGGGCCCGAACCCGGCCTGGTGGGAAGGCGAGGGGCCGGGTGCCGTGCCGAACCCGGCTTGGCGGGAAGGCGCCGGGGCGTGGTGCGGTGCTTGCGCGGCGGCGTCGGCGGCCGTGCGGAACGGCGGCGGGCCCGCGAAGCCCTCGATGGCGATGGCCATGCTGTCGCCCAACGACTTGGCCAGCTCGTTGTACCCGCGCTGCACGGCGGCGTCGGTGGCCAGCCGCGCGGTCTCCACCACGAGCTGCTCCACGGCCCGAGGGCCCTGGCCGAGCGCGTGCGGGTGCAGTCGCAGCCACGTCAGCACGCCGGTCGCGGTCGCCGTGGCGATGGCCATCCGGCTGGGGTGCTCGGCGGTGCCGACCGAGCGGGCCAGCACCTCGGTCAGCCGTTCGGTGGCCTGCCTGCGCTGCTCGGCCCGGTCCACCTCGTTCACCGCGACCACCTCTGCGGGCCCGGCTCGTCCGGTCCCGGCTGGAAGCCCAGTTCGGCGAGGCCCTGCGCGGTGCCGGGGTCGACGACCTGGCCCAGCGAGCGGTGCAGGCGCGCGCCCGCGTCACGGGCGGCGCGCGCGGCGACGCGGACGATCTCGTCGGCCAGCGCGTCCGGGCCCATGCGCAGCGCCGAGGGTTCGATGCGGATCTCCGTCGGCGAGGCGCCGGGCGGCGTGACGACGGTGACGGCGCCGTCCGCGGAGGAGGCGCGGCCGAAGACCGGGCCGCCGCGGGCGAGGTGGTCGGCGACCCGCCGCTCGGTGTCGGCCACCCGACGGTTCGCGCGCTCGATCTCCTCGTCGACCTGGTCGTCGAGATCACTCACGGTGCCCACCCCCTTTCCGGCCAGTCTGCCGGAATCGTCGCCACTACGTTGGTCACATGGTCGTGCTCAGGTCGGTTCTGCTGTTCGGGCTCGCGGCTGTCGCGGAGATCGGCGGCGCGTGGCTGGTCTGGCAGGGCGTCCGCGAGCACCGCGGCTGGCTGTGGATCGGCGCGGGGGTGGTCGCGCTCGGCCTGTACGGCTTCGCCGCGACCCTCCAGCCCGACGCGAACTTCGGCCGGATCCTCGCCGCGTACGGCGGGGTGTTCGTGGCCGGGTCGCTCGCGTGGGGCGCGGTGGTCGACGGCTACCGGCCGGACCGGTGGGACGTCGCGGGCGCGCTGGTCTGCCTGGTCGGCGTCGGGCTGATCATGTACGCCCCGCGCTGATCAGGCCGTCGGCCGGTAGAAGCCGTAGAACTCCATGCCGCTGTTGCTGGTCCGCAGGTTGCCGACCTGCACGGGGTCGCCCGCCTCCACGATCTGGCCGTTGCCGATCACCATCGCCACGTGCCCGCTCCACACGACGAGGTCGCCGGGCAGCAGCTGGTCCGCGGGCACCGAGGCGCCCATCGCCTGCGAGGACGCCGGGCGCGGCAGGTCGAACCCCGCTCCCGCGTACGCCCACTGGGTCAGGCCGCTGCAGTCCGTGCCCTGCGGCGGGTTCGCGCCGCCCCACACGTACGGCGTGCCGAGCGCCGACAGCGCGTTGCGGACGGCCGCGGCCGCCTGCTCGTTCGGCGCTTCCGCGCTGCTGCCGTCCGGCAGGTTCACGCCGACGCCCGAGCCGGGCTGCGGCGGGATCGCGACGGGCAGCCGCGGGCCGGTTCCCCCGCCTCCGCCGCCACCACCTCCACCGCCGCTGCTCCCTCCACCGCCGCCTCCGCCCGTGCCACCGCCGGAGGACCCGCCGCCGCTGCCGCCGCCGGAACCCGTGACGGGAGGCGCGGCCGGGTCGCTGCCCGTGGACGTCGTGGTGGCGCTCGACGTGGACGTCGTGCCCTCGCTGAGCTCGATGCCGATCGGCTCGCCCACCGCCTTCAACGCGCCGAGATCGGGCTTCTCCAGCCCGTTCAGCTGCCCCACGGCGGCCGTCAGGGCGTCGCGCACCTTCTGCAGCTCGCCCGCCGACCGGCTCTCGTACTTGTGCGCCTCGTTCGCGATCGCCGCGGCGGCCTCGATCGCCGCACCGGACCCGCCGAACACGCCCGCGGCGGACAGCCGCGGCGTCGCGTAGGCGATGAACTCGTCGATCACGCCCTGGATCGCCGTGCGGCCGGTCGTCACGGCGGTCACCGCGTTGGTCGTCGCGGTCTGCGCGGTGGTGCAGTTGCGCGCCAGCGCCTGCACACCGCCGGACAGCGTGGCCACGCGCGACTGGAAGGTGTTCGCCTTGTCGCCGTACCAGGTGCCCAGCACCGCGTTGGCGGCCCCGGTGTGCCGCCCGTCGATGTCGGTCAGCGCGGTGCCCGCCTTGGTGAAGGCGTCCGCGGCCCGCGTCGCGCCACCGGTGTCGCCGTCGAGCTTGGCGAGGTGGTCGCGCATCGGCTGGACCAGTGACGAGATGAAGCCCGCAACGTCGACCACGTGCCCGTTCCCCTGTTCAGACCTGGTAGCTGCGCTTGATGTCGTCCTTGGCCTGCGCCTGCTGCTCGGTGTACGCGCCGCCCGCCTTCTCCACGGCCGACCCGAAACCCGCCAGCCCGGCGGCGGCGGCCGCCACGGCGTCCAGCTGGGCCTTCGCGGCCTGCTGGAACGCGGCCGCCAGCCCGACCTCGCCGCCGAGCTTGCCGAACGCGTCCGCGGGCAGCGCGTCGACGCCCGCCAGCGTGGACGTCCCCACCGACGCGAGTTCGGTCGCCAGCCCGTCGGCGGTCGAGCCGAACGACGCCAGCGCGCCGGTGTCGACCTCGAACCTCTTCTCGACCACGGTCCCACCCCCTCCTCGGATGTTCGACGGGCCCGCCCTCCCCGGCGTTCCCGCGTCCCCGACCGGGAATCCTGCACCATCCGCCGCACCACCGTGTGGCCTTTCGACCAGCCGGTTCGCGTCGATCGTGCCCCGATGGGCGGTACCACGGAGGACGCGTCCACTCGATCATGGACACGTGGGTGTTCTGGTGCACTGGAAGCGGATAGTGGACTGGCTCGGAGAGCACGCCCCGGTGACCGGTTCCGAGTTGCGCGCAGGTGGGAACCCGGACGCGGTGCAGGCGCTCTCGCAGGAAACAGGACTCGTACCCCCGGAGGAGCTCCGGACGTGGTGGTCGGTGTGCGGCGGCACGGAGAACCTGGCGTTCGCCGAGGTGCTGCCGCCGTTCTACACACCGATCGGGCCGGCGGACTCGCTGCGCTCGTGGCGGCTGAAACGCGGCTTCTGGCCCGCTGACCTGGGCACCGAGGCGGGCACGCCGACCACCGGGTTCCACCCGATGTGGTTACCCATCGCATTCGACGGCTGCGGCGACGCGCTGGCCGTCGACATGCGACCGGGGGTGCTGTCCGGCTGCGTCGTGGAGTGGGACCGGGAGTGCCACGAGATGGTGAAACCGGAGTGGACGTCGGTGACCGAGATGCTCGACCAGGTGGCCACGGCGCTGGAGCAGCGGTCAAGGCTGGGCCACTGCGAGCCGCTCGTCACGCACGACGGAAGGCTGGACTGGCGCACCGGCTGAAGCCGTTCTCCGGTATGATGGGGGAAGCTGAAAGCCCAGTTCAGCGAGCCTTTCGGGAGGTGGCATGGCGGACGTCCACGACGTGGCGGCCGCGCTGCTGGCCGCCACCGGCCCCGAGTCGCCGATGAAGCTGCAGAAGCTCCTCTACTACAGCCAGGCGTGGCACCTCGCCGGTCACGGCACACCGCTGTTCGACGCGCCGATCGAGGCGTGGCGGCGCGGGCCCGTGGTGCCGGAGGTCTACCGGCGGCACGAGGGGCAGCACGAGGTCCACTCGTGGGAGGAAGGCGACCCGGCCGGCCTGACCGGCGCCGAGTGCGCGGTGGTCGCGTCGGTGGTGGAGCGGTACGCCGGGTTCAGCAGGCACGAGCTGAGCGAGATGGCGCACGAGGAGGAGCCGTGGCGCTCCGCCCGCGGCGGCCTCGCGGACTCCGAGCCGAGCAGCGCGCCGATCCGGCACGAGGTGATGCGGCGGTACTTCCGCAGGCTCACCAGCGACCCGGAGACGGCCGTGGCGGAAGCGCGGGCGTCGGTCGGGCTCGAAGGACTGGTGGTGTCCGCCGACGCCGTGGCGGCCGCGCGAGCGGTCGTGCGGGGCGAGGTCGGGGCGGACGAGGCCGTGGCGCAGCGGATCGAGGCACTGCTCCGATCGTGACCGCCGAGGATCCCTACGTCGATCCCGGCTCGAAGGTGCTGCTCAACAAGCTCGGCGTGGTCGACGCGGCGCTGTTGCGGCAGGTCGAGGCCGAAGCGACGTTCCTGCGCGACGCGCAGCTCAAGGCCGTGACGCTGCCCGGCCGGTTCGACCTCGCGCACCTGCGGGCGTTCCACCGCCACCTGTTCGGCGACGTGTACCCGTGGGCGGGGGAGGTCCGGCGGGTCGACCTGACCCGCACGGCGACGTTCGCGCACTGGGCGCACATCGAGTCGTACGCGGACTTCGTGTTCGCCCAACTGCGCGAGGAGCAGCTGCTGTCCACTGTGGACGAGGAGCGGTTCCTCGACCGGTTCACGCACTTCTACGCCGAGGTGAACGCGATCCACCCGTTCCGCGAGGGCAACGGGCGGGCGCAGCGGGCGTTCTTCCGGCAGTTGGCGCTGCACGCCGGGCGGCGGATCGACTTCGGCCTGCTGGACCCGGCCGAGTACAACGACGCCTGCCGGGTCAGCATGGTCGGCTCGACGGACCCGCTGCGCGCGCTGTTCGCGTCGGCGCTGGTCCCAGGGGCTGACGGCTGATCAGCCCTGAGGAGTACGCGGGGCGTCGGCCGAACGGCCGAGGGGATGCCCCGGCGAGGGCTCTCCGACCGATGTCCGCGCACGGGGTCGGCTCATAGCTTCGACGTATGACGAACGCGCAGCTCGTGGCCATCGGATGGGGACTGATCGGGTTCGCGGTGGTGTGGCCGGTGCTGCTGCTGGCCAGGCCGAAGCGCCTGCTCACCGCCAGTGCCGCGCTGCTGTACCTGTGCGCGCTGGTCGGGCTGGTGCTGCTGCCGCTCGGTGGGCCGAAGCCGGAGCAGGTGTTCCAGCCGGTGCCGTTCCAGTGGGTCGCCGACATCGGCACGGAGCTGGCGCGGCACGGGCTGCCCGCGTCGCAGGCGCTGGCCACGCTGACGTTCCAGCAGATGGTGCTGAACGTGCTGCTGTTCGCGCCGCTGGGGTTCTTCGGGAAGTGGCTGTGGCACCTGGGCCGGGGCAGGACCGTCGCGCTGGGTTTCGGGGTGTCGCTGGGGATCGAGACCGCTCAGCTCACGGCCGGGCACCGCATCTTCGACGTGGACGACCTGATGACCAACACCGCGGGCGCCGCTCTCGGGTGGTTCGCGGCGGCCGCGGTGCTGGTCGTCTGGTCACACGCCCATCGGGTGCCACACCGTCTTGGTCTCCAGGTACGCCCGCAGGCGGCTGATGTCCGGCTCGCGGGTGAAGTCCTCGTCGGCGCGGGTCCGCAGGACGCGCTTGACGGTGCCCGCCGCGGACCGCTCCAGGTCGGCGCGGAGCGCGTCGGGAGCGCCGGTGAGGTCCAGCGCGTTGACGTCCGCGTGTGACGCCAGCCAGGGCGCGATCTCCGCGGTCCGGCCGGTCAGCAGGTTCACCACGCCACCGGGGAGGTCGGACGTGGCCAGCACCTCCGACAGCGTGATGGCGGGCAGCGGCCGGTCCTCGCTCGTGACCACGACGGCGGTGTTGCCGGACGCGATCACCGGGGCCACCACGCTGATCAGGCCCAGCAGCGACGACTGCTGCGGCGCGAGGACCGCGACGACACCGGTCGGCTCGGGCGTGGAGAACGAGAAGTACGGCCCGGCGACGGGGTTCGAGCTGCCGAGGACCGCCGCGATCTTGTCCGTCCAGCCCGCGTACCAGACCCAGCGGTCGATCGCGGTGTCCACCAGCGCCTGCGCCTTCTTCGCGCCCACGCCCTCGGCGGCCGACACCTCGGCCACGAACTGCTCGCGACGGCCTTCGAGGACCTCCGCGACGCGGTACAGCACCTGGCCGCGGTTGTACGCCGTGGCGTCCGCCCAGCCCGCGAAAGCCTTGCGGGCGGCCGAGACCGCGTCACGGGCGTCCTTGCGGGAGCCTTGGGCGGCGTTCGCCAGGAACGCGCCCTTGCTGTCGGTGACGGGGTAGCTGCGCGCGGACTCCGAGCGCGGGAACTTCCCGCCGATGTAGAGCTTGTAGGTCTTCGCGACGGGAATCCGGTTCTCAGACATCGAGGTACGCCTCCAGCCCGGCGCGGCCGCCTTCGCGACCGAAGCCCGACTCCTGGTAGCCGCCGAACGGGGCGGTGGGGTCGAAGCGGTTGAACGTGTTGGCCCACACCACACCGGCGCGCATCTTCTGCGCCGCCCACAGGATGCGCGAGCCCTTGTCGGTCCAGATGCCCGCGGACAGCCCGTACGGCGTGTTGTTCGCCTTCGCCACGGCCTCGTCCGGCGTGCGGAACGTGAGCACCGACAGCACCGGCCCGAAGATCTCCTCGCGGGCGATCCGCATCGCCTGCGACACGCCGGAGAACACCGTGGGCGCGAAGTAGAAACCCTTGTCCGGCAACGGGCACGCGCTCGTCCAGCGTTCCGCGCCCTCGGCCTCGCCTGCCGCGGTCAGCTCCTGGATCTTGGTGAGCTGCTCGCGCGAGTTGATCGCGCCGACGTCGGTGTTCTTGTCCAGCGGGTCGCCGACGCGCAGCGTCGACACCCGAATGCGCAGCTTCTCCAGGAACTCCTCGGCGATCGACTCCTGGAGCAGCAGGCGCGAACCCGCGCAGCAGACGTGGCCCTGGTTGAAGAAGATGCCGTTGACGATGCCCTCGACGGCCTGGTCGATCGGCGCGTCGTCGAACACGATGTTCGCCGCCTTGCCGCCCAGTTCCAGCGTCAGCTTCTTGCCGGAGCCCGCCAGTTGGCGCTGGATCAGCTTGCCGACCTCGGTGGACCCGGTGAACGCGATCTTGTTCACGTCCGCGTGCTCGACCAGCGCCGCGCCGATGTCACCCGCGCCCGGCAGGATGTTCACCACGCCCGGCGGCAGGTCGGCCTGCTGGATGATCTCGGCCAGCACCAGCGCGGTCAGCGGCGTCGTCTCGGCGGGCTTGAGCACCACCGTGTTGCCGGTCGCCAGCGCCGGGGCGATCTTCCACGCGGCCATCAGCAGCGGGAAGTTCCACGGGATCACCTGGCCCGCCACGCCCAGCGGCCGCGGGTCCGGCCCGTAACCCGCGTAGGGCAGCTTGTCCGCCCAGCCCGCGTGGTAGAAGAAGTGCGCCGCGGCGGTCGGGATGTCGACGTCGCGCGACTCCTTGATCGGCTTGCCGTTGTCCAGGCTCTCCAGCACGGCCAGCTCGCGCGACCGCTCCTGGATGAGCCGCGCGATGCGGTAGATGTACTTGGCGCGCTCGGCGCCGGGCATCTTGCTCCACACCCGGTCGTACGCGCGGCGCGCGGCCTTGACGGCGGTGTCCACATCGGACGGTGACGCCGTGCTCACCTCGGCGAGGACTTCCTCGGTGCCGGGGTTGATCGTCTTGAGCGGCTCGCCGGAGCCCTCGACGAACTTGCCGTCCACGAACATCTTGTACGCGGGCTTGAGGTTCGCGATGTCCCGCGACTCGGGAGCCGGGGCGTATTCCCAGAGTTGACTCATCGTCCTCAGTCCACCGTCACGTAGTCGGGGCCGCTGTAGTGGCCGTCCACCTGGGTTCGCCGTTGCATCAGCAGGTCGTTGAGCAGGGTCGAGGCGCCGAAGCGGAACAGGTCCGCCGTCAGCCACTCCGGCCCCGCGACCTCGTGCACGGCCACCAGGTACTTGATCGCGTCCTTGGTGCTGCGGATGCCGCCCGCGGGCTTCACGCCGCGCAGCTCGCCGGTCTGCTCGTGCCAGTCGCGGACCGCCTGGAGCATCACGTGCGTCACCGGCAGCGTCGCCGCGGGCGACACCTTGCCGGTGGACGTCTTGATGAAGTCGCCACCAGCCAGCAGCGCCAGCCACGACGCCCGTCGGACGTTGTCGTAGGTGGCCAGTTCGCCGGTCTCCAGGATCACCTTGAGGTGCGCGTCCCCGCACGCCTCCTTGACCTGCCGGATCTCGTCGAACACGGCCCCGTAGTTGCCGGAGAGGAAGGCACCGCGGTCGATCACCATGTCGATCTCGTCCGCGCCCTCCTCCACCGCGTGGCGGGTGTCGGCGAGCTTCACGGCCATGATCGACCGCCCGGAGGGGAACGCCGTGGCGACACTGGCGATGTGCACGCCGGTGCCGTCGAGCTCCTTCTTGGCCGTGGCGACCATGTCCGGGTAGACGCAGACCGCGGCCACACGGGGGACCTCCGGCCGATCAGGGTCGGGCCTGCGGGCCTTCGCCGCCAGCGACCGGACCTTCCCGGCCGTGTCAGCGCCCTCCAGCGTGGTCAGGTCGACCATGGAGATCGCGGTGTCGATGGCCCACATCTTCGAGGCCTTCTTGATGCTGCGGGTGGCCAGACCAGCCGCGCGTTGTTCCACGCCCACCTGGTCGACCCCAGGTAGGCCGTGGAGGAACCTGCGCAGCGACGCGTCGTCCCGGACAGCGTCGGCGAGTGCCGGTGGCAGCGGTGCCAGCGGCGATGGTGACGGAGCGGCAGCCATGGACCCCACTCTAAGCGGACTGGCACGCCCGTCCCAAGTGAAGGGGTTTGCGCAGGTCAGGAGAGATGTGCGCCACAGGTGCGGGGTGCCGAAGGTGGCTGCTTGGGTTTTGCGGCTGCCGGGGTCGTTGTGGTCACCGGGCGGCTGCGGTCCCGTCGGGGTCACCAGGCGGCTGCGGGTTCCAGCGGGGTCACCGGGCGATTTCCGTAGTTGGTGTGGCCGATTTGACTTGGGGACCCCTCATTTTGACCTTGATCGGGCCAAAAGGCAGTGCCCGAAGGCCTGCCCGATCTCCAATTTTAAGGCCAAAATCCCCAAGTAAAATCGGCCACGGTTGCGTGCGGCCCGTAGCGTTCCGTAGCAGGTCAACAGGCGCGTGCCGGTCCCGTAGGGGGTCATTGGGCGCGTGCCGGTCCCGTGGGTGGTCGCCAGGTGGCTGCTGGTCCCGTTGTGGTTGCCAGTTGGCGTGCTGGCTTGCTGTCAGTACTCGAGTTCGGGCTTGTCCTTGTTCTTGATCTTCTTGCGCTTCGGTCGCTTGACGTCCACTCCGGCCATCAGGGCCAGGCCGTTGATCCGCACCACGGGGCCGCCGGGGATGCTCGGGGTGATCGTCGTCCTGTTCTCGAACGCGCCCATGAAGCCCACGCCGCTGACGATCACCGTCACGTCCTCGGGGACGATGATGTCCACGCCGCCCCAGAACGCGAACACGTTGATCGTCGTCTCGGCTGCCGCGAAGCGGGCCTGGGTGAGGTCGAGGACGATGCCGCCCATGATCGCGATCGCGCTGTGGTGGGGCGGGACGACCCAGTCGCCCTTGCGGTCGCAGCCCGACCAGAACGCGAACGACACCGAGGAGCCCGGTGTGCCTCCCACGCGGTCGATCGGGGCCGCCTGCTGGATCGCGGGCAGGACCGCCGGGGACGGGACGCCGAGGTCCGCGGTGATCGGGACCAGTTCGCCGTAGGTCTTCGCCGAATAGGTGGCGCCGAGGCGCTCGTCGAGTTCGTGCAGGTCCAGCCTGCCCTCGGCCGCCGCTTTGTGCAGGACCTGCGCCACGCGTTCGCGGTCGGCGTCGGACGCGCGCATCTGACCGGGGTCGTTGGGGACCAGCTCGTCGCTCACGTGGCCGAGTCTAGGAGGCGCGGGCGTTCCTGTCCGCTGTTACGCGGGGGTCGGCTGCCGGATGGGGAGGCCCGCCGCGCGGTAGACGTCGTCGATGAGGGTCATGTTGGCGACGGCGTCCTCCGGGGTGGTCGGGAACGGGGTGCCGTGCAGGACCGCGGACGTGAACGCGTCCAGCTGGTACGAGTACGACGGTCGCTTCGAGAGCCTCTCCACCCGTGAGTTCCCGTTGGCGCGCACCGAAAGTCGGTGAAAAGCCTGCGGGGCGACCGGGTTGAGGACGCGCATCTCGCCCTTGGTGCCGACGGCTTTCGCGGACAGGCGCAGCGGCATCCCGAAGGACCACATGGACGCGTGCACCCGGCCCGTGTGGCCGGACGGGAAGGCCAGGTCGGCGGTGATGGCGCGGTCGATGCGCGGGTCGCGGAGCAGCGCGTGCGCCGACCGCACCTCCGGTTCCTCCAGGCCGAGCAGGCGGACGATGTTCGCGGTGTAGCAGCCCGCGTCCATCATCGTGCCGCCCGCGAGCCCGAAGTCGTAGCGGATGTCGGAGAACTTCGGCAGCGGGAACCGCATCTGCGCCTCCACGTGCCGCAGCTCGCCCAGTTCGCCGCTCTCCACGACGTCCCGCATCCGCTGGGCCAGCGGGTGGTAGCGGTAGTGGAACGCCTCCATCACCACGAGGCCGCTCGCCTTCGCGGCGTCGGCGACCGTGCGGGCCTCCTCGGCGTTCGCCGTGAACGGCTTCTCGCACAGGACGTGCTTGCCCGCCGCCAGCGCGGCCAGCGTCCAGTGCCCGTGCAGGCCGTTGGGCAGCGGGTTGTAGACGGCGTCGACCGCGGGGTCGTCGAGCAGCGCCTGGTAGCTGTCGTGGATCCGGCTGATCCCGTGCTTGTCCGCGAACGCCCGCGCCTTCTCGGCCGACCGCGCGGCCACGGCCACCACGACGGCGGCGGACGACGTTCGCGCGGGCTTGACGAGCGCCGCGGGAGCGATGGCGGCGGCCCCGAGGACGCCGATGCGCACATGATCAGCCATGGGGCGAGCGTAGCCCCGCGGTTCCACCCGGTTCACCGGTCGTGCGGCGTGCCGGATGCCGGTTACGGTGTGCCCCATGGACGTGCTTGTTGTCGACCACCCGCTGGCCAGGGCGCGACTCACCACGATGAGGGACGCGCGGACGGACAACGCGGCGTTCCGGGCGGCGGTGCAGGAGCTGACCGTGATGCTGGTCTACGAGGCGATGCGGAACGCGCCCCTGACCGAGGAGCGCGTGCACACGCCGGTGGCGCGGACGACCGGGTACCGGTTGGAGAACCCGCCGCTGCTCGTGCCGGTGCTGCGGGCCGGGCTGGGGATGGCGGACCAGGCGCACAAGCTGATCCCGGACGCCCAGATGGGGTTCGTCGGGTTGGCGCGCGACGAGGAGACGTTGCAGCCGACGCCGTACATGGAGTCGCTGCCGACGGACCTGTCCGGGCGCCCGGTGATGGTGCTGGACCCGATGCTCGCGACCGGCGGCTCGATGGCGTACACGATCAAGCTCCTCACCGACCGCGGCGCGACGGACGTGACGGCGATCTGCGCGCTGGCGGCGCCCGAGGGGGTCAAGTTCCTGGAGGACTCGGGGCTGCCCGTCCGGCTCGTCACGGCGAGCGTCGACGAGCGCCTGAACGACTCCGGGTTCATCGTTCCCGGCCTCGGCGACGCGGGGGATCGGCTGTACGGAGCCGTGTAACCGCTCCCACCGTCTTGGTAGGCACGGATTGCGCCGTTCGGCCGTAGAGGTGGTCTAGACCTTGCGCCTAGCGTGGTCTGGACCACAGGCCGTAACCGCCGCCTTGCAGGGAGCAGCATGTCGAGTAGGAGAGTGGGGCTGTCCGTCCTTCTGGTCGGAGCCCTTTCCACAGCGCTCGCGCCTTCGGCGGGAGCCGACGTCGAGTCGTACGGGCACGGACACGGGGACGGGCAGCGCACCGTTGGGTACTACACCCAGTGGAGTGGCTACGACCGCAACTTCCTGGTCAAGGACCTCGTCACCAACGGCACCGCCAAGAAGCTGACCCACCTGAACTACGCGTTCGGGTTCCTGGACGAGTCCGGCAAGTGCTACAGCAGCGACCCGTGGGCCGACTACCAGCGGCCGTTCACCGCGGAGCAGAGCGTCGACGGCGTCGCGGACGTCGCCGGCCAGCCCCTCTCGGGCAACCTCAACCAGCTGAAGAAGCTGAAGAAGAAGTACCCCAGGCTGCACGTCAACATCTCGCTCGGCGGGTGGACCGGCTCGAAGTACTTCTCCAACGCCGCCCTCACGCCCGAGTCGCGGGCCGCGAGCGTCAAGTCGTGCCTCGACCTGTGGGTCAAGGGCAACCTGGTCGACGGCCCCGGCGCGGCCGCGGGCGTGTTCGACGGCGTCGACCTCGACTGGGAATGGCCGTCCAGCCCCGGCAACGACGGCAACATCGTCCGCCCCGAGGACAAGGTCAACTTCACCGCGCTCGTCGCGGAGTACCGCAAGCAGTTCGACCAGCTCGGCCGCAAGGAGCGCAAGAACTACGACCTGACCGCGTTCCTGCCCGCCGACCCGGTGCAGCTCGACCGCGGCATCGAGACCCGCAAGGTGTTCCGCGACCTCACGTTCGCGACCCTCCAGGGCTACGACTACCACGGCTCGTGGGAGGCGACCACGAACCAGCAGTCGTCGCTGCGGACCCCCAAGGGCGACCCGGCGCCGTCGGCGTTCAGCTCCCAGGTGACAGTCGACGCGTACCTCTCGCGCGGCGCGCCGCGGAGCAAGGTCGTGCTGGGCGTGCCGTTCTACAGCCGCGGCTGGACCGGCGTGCCGAACGTGAACAACGGCCTCTTCCAGACCTCGACCGGTCCCGCGGCGGGCACGTACGAGGCGGGCTTCGAGGACTACAAGGTCCTCAAGGGCCAGCTGTCCAAGTTCAAGGTCTACCGCGACACCAAGGCGGGCCACGCCTGGCTGTACGACGGCACGACCTTCTGGACCTGGGACGACGCCGTGGAGATCAAGCGCAAGGGTCGGTACATCGCCGACCGCGATCTCGGCGGCGCGATGATCTGGTCGCTCGACGGCGACACCGCCGACGGCGAGCTGATCAGCGCGCTGCGCAGCGGACTGTCCGGATAGGGCAGTTCTGGGGTCCGGGGAGGTTTCGCGGCGGCCGCCTCCCCGGACCTCGCTTTCCGCTCAGCGCCTGCGCCAGCCGTCGGCGCTGGCGCGCACGGCCCTCTCGAACACCGGCGCGACCTCCAGTCCGGGCGGGAGGATGCCGTAGATCTCCAGGCTGACCAGCCCGTGGCAGATGCTCCACAGCGCCAGCCCGATGACCTCCGGGGCCTCGGTCTCCAGGAACGAGCCGTTGTCGATGGCCCGCTGCACGGTCTTGACCACCGGGACGAACGTGCTGGACGCGGCGATGTACGCCTCGGTCGCGGGCACGAAGTCCGGCACCACCTTGCTGAACATGACCACGTAGAACTGCCGGTCCTCCAGCGCGCTCTCGCGGTAGGTCATGGCGATGTTGATGAGGTCTTCGACGGGGTCGTCGGTCTCCGGCACCGTGGCCAGCCTGCTGCCGAAACGACGGAATCCCTCGTCGTAGAGGGCGTCCAGCAGTGCCGGTTTGCCGCCGAACAGGGAGTAGACGGCGGTGGTCGAGGTATTGACGTCCGCCGCCAGCCGGCGCAAGCTCAGCGCACTGGGTCCCTCGTTGGACAGCAGTTCACCCGCGCGGTTGAGCAGGCGCACGCGGAGCGCGTCATCGTGAGTCTTGGGGCGAGGCACCTCCCCATCATATCGTAACAACGTTATAAAACGAATCCTGGTGTCTGTGGTATCAGATTGGTACCGTGTCCGGAATGGCGATGACCCTGCGTCTGAACGACGAGGAGAGTCGGCGGCTCGCGGAACTCGCGGCTGCCGAAGGCCGGTCCAAGCAAGATGTGGTGCGGCTCGCGTTAGCCGACCGATGGGCCCAGCTGCACAAGGAAGAGCAGCTCGGCGAGGTGCTCAGCCGGGTGATGCCCAAGTACCGGGGACTGCTCGACCGCCTCGGATCCGCCTGATCGTGCGGATGCTGTCGTACCTCTGTGATCAACTGACGGTGTGATCAACTACCTGGATGCCGGTGATCTGCTGGTGCTGGCCACCGCGGTGACCGGCGGCGATCTCGTGGTGCGCGATCTCGGCCTGCTCGATTCCGCCGCTCACCGCCCCCGCGCCACCGTTCTCGGCGTGGAGGCCTACGACACCCTGTGGCTCAAGGCCGCGTCCCTGCTCGACTCCATCGTCCGCACCAGGCCCCTCGTCGAGGGGAACTGGCGGCTGGCCTGGGTCGCCGTGGTGGCGTTCTGCGACATCAACGGCTGGTGGATCGACGCGGACGAGGAGGACGCGCTCGACCTCGTGCGCGCCCTCGGCCGTGAGCAGACCGACGTCCACGGCATGGCCGCCAGCCTCGAGGCGTGGGCCCTGCCGAAACCGGCCTGACCTATCGGCTTGACCTGGAGTGCACTCCAGCTCCTACGGTCGTGGGGTGACTCATTCGATCGCCCAGGCAGCCGCGCACAGCGGGCTGTCGATCGACACCCTCCGCTACTACGAACGGATCGGCCTGGTCGACCCGCCCGCCCGCGACTCGGGCGGGCGGCGGACCTACTCGGACGCGGACCTGGACTGGCTGGTGTTCCTGACCAGGCTCCGCACCACGGGCATGCCGATCAAGATGATGCGCGAGTACGCGCACCTCCAGCACATCGGCAACGTCACCAGGAGCGCGCGCAGGCAGATCCTGCTCGACCACCGCGCGGACGTCCGCGCCCGGATCGCCGAGCTCCAGTCGTGCCTCGACGTGCTCGACTACAAGGTCGACCTCTACACCGGCCTGCTGGCCGACGAGCAGAAGGCGCGGGGGGCCACCGCGTGACCCTGCTCGGACGGCTTGAGGTCGGGCCGCTCGGCCTCGGCTGCATGGGGATGAGCCAGTCCTACGGCCCCGGCGACGACGTCGAGTCGACCGCCACGATCCACCGCGCGCTCGACCTCGGCGTGACCCTGCTCGACACGGCGGACGTCTACGCCGAGGGCGCCAACGAGGAACTCGTCGGCCGCGCCGTCGCGGACCGCCGCGACCGGGTCGTGCTGGCGACGAAGTTCGGCTTCACCGGCCCCCCGGACTGGGTGCGCGGAGACGCCGACCACGTCCAGCGCTCCTGCGAGGCCTCGCTCAAGCGCCTCAACGTGGACCACATCGACCTGTACTACCAGCACCGCGTCGACCCGAAGGTCCCCATCGAGGACACCATCGCCGCCATGGCCAAGCTGGTCGACCAGGGCAAGGTCCGCTACCTCGGCCTCTCCGAACCCGCGGCGGCAACCATCCGCCGCGCCCACGCGATCCACCCGATCACCGCCGTGCAGAGCGAGTGGTCGCTGTGGACACGGGACGTGGAGGCCGAGGTCGCCCCGACGTGCACCGAACTCGGCATCGGCCTCGTCCCGTTCTCACCACTCGGCAACGGCTTCCTCACCGGCTCCGTCACCTCACTGGCCAAGCTCGACCCGGACGACGCCCGCCACGGCCTACCCCGCTTCACCCCGACGAACTTCGACCACAACCTCACCATCGCCACAGCGCTGCGCACCCTCGCGACCGACCGGGACGTGACACCCGCCCAACTCGCGCTCGCGTGGCTCCGGCACCAGGCTGGCACCGTGGTGCCGATTCCGGGAACCAAGCGACGCCGATACCTCGACGAGAACGTCGGCTCGCTAGCCCTCACGCTGACCGCCGCCGACCTAGCCGCCATCGACGCGGCGATGCCACCACCGGCGGGCGACCGGTACACGGCGGAGTTCCTCCGCCTCTCCTACACCTGACCACCGGGGGACAGAAGACATGACCACCAGGTTCCTGGGCTCGTTGGAGGTCGGCCCGCAGGGCCTCGGCTGCATGGGGATGAGCCAGTCCTACGGCGCGGGCGACGACACCGAGTCCATCGCCACGATCCACCGCGCGCTGGACCTCGGCGTGACCCTCCTCGACACCGCCGACATGTACGGCCCGCACACGAACGAGGAGCTGGTCGGCCGAGCCATCGCCGACCGCCGCGACCGGGTAGTGCTGGCCACGAAGTTCGGCTTCACCGGCAAGCCGGGCGAGGTCCGCGGCGACGCGACCTACGTCCAGCAGTCCTGCGAAGCCTCGCTCAAGCGCCTCAACGTGGACCACATCGACCTCTACTACCAGCACCGCGTGGACCCCGAGGTCCCCATCGAAGACACCATCGGCGCCATGGCCAACCTCATCGACCAGGGCAAGGTCCGCCACCTGGGCCTCTCCGAGGCCAGCGCCACCACGATCCGCAGGGCCCACGCCGTCCACCCGATCACCGCACTCCAGAGCGAGTGGTCCCTGTGGACACGGGACGTCGAGGCCACCATCGCCCCGACGTGCTTCGAACTGGGCATCGGCATCGTCCCGTTCTCCCCGCTAGGACGCGGCTTCCTCACCGGCGCCGTCACGTCGACCGCCACCCTCGGCGAGAACGACATGCGCCGCTCCCTCCCGCGCTTCACCGAGGACAACTTCGACCGCAACCTCGCCATCGTGACCGCACTGCGCACCCTGGCAGCCGACCGCGACATCACCCCAGGCCAACTCGCACTGGCCTGGGTCCACCACCGCGGCCCCACCGTCGTGCCCATTCCCGGCACCAAGCGCCGCAAGTACCTGGAGGAGAACGTCGCCGCCGCGGCCATCGAGCTGTCGGCGGACGATCTCGCCACCATCGACGCCGCTGTCCCGGCCGTAGCGGGCGACCGCTACCCGGCCGAGTCCCTCCGCCTCACCAACACCTGATCCCAGAGGACACCATGACCAACCGCTTCCTAGGCCCACTCGAAGTCAGCCCGCAGGGACTCGGCTGCATGGGCATGAGCGCCTTCTACGGCGACCGCAGCGACGAGGCCGAGTCCATCGCCACCATCCACCGCGCCCTCGAACTGGGCGTCACCCTCCTCGACACGTCGGACGCCTACGGCCCCCACACGAACGAGGAGTTGGTGGGCCGAGCCATCGCCGACCACCGCGACCAGGTCGTCCTGGCCACCAAGTTCGGCATCGCCGAACGCGACGCGGACGGCCACGCCCGCATCCGAGGCGAAGCGAGCTACGTCCGCTCCTCAGCCGAGGACTCCCTCAAGCGCCTCAACGTGGACCACATCGACCTCTACTACCAGCACCGCGTCGACCAGTCGGTCCCCATCGAGGAAACCGTCGGCGCCATGGCCGAGTTGGTAGCACAAGGAAAGGTCCGCCACCTGGGCCTCTCGGAAGCCAGCGTCGACAACATCCGCAGGGCGCACGCGGTCCACCCGATCACCGCACTCCAGTTCGAGTGGTCCCTGTGGTCCCGCGAAATCGAGGAGGAGATCGTCCCGACAGCCCGCGAGCTGGGCATCGGCATCGTCGCCTACTCCCCGCTAGGCAGGGGCTTCCTGACCGGCAGCATCAAGTCCACGGCAGACCTGGCGGACAACGACTTCCGCAAACTGGCCCAGCCGAGGTTCGCCGAGGAAAACCTGGCGAAGAACCAGTCCATCATCAACTCCCTCCGCGCCGTGGCAGCGGAACACGACGTCACCCCAGGCCAAATCGCCCTCGCCTGGGTCCAACACCGCGGCGAAGACGTAGTGCCCATCCCCGGCACCAAGCGCCGCAAGTACCTGGAGGAAAACCTCGCAGCGGCCACCCTCACCCTGACCCCAGCACAACTGGCCGCCATCGAGGCAGCCGTCCCCGCGTCAGCGGTTGCAGGTGAGCGCTACTCCGCAGGCAGCATGAAGACCATCAACCGCTAACCGACGAACCGGGTGGGGCCGCGAACGGCCCCACCCGGTCTCCATCAGTCTTCCCCGAGATAACCGCGCAGCTCACGACGAGCACGCTGGCGATCACGCCGCCGCTCATCACGCCGGAAGTAGTAGCCGGTGCACTCACGGCACCCATTGCTGAGGTTGTAGAGGTAATACCCGTTGGGCCGCCAGTGACACCCACTGACAGGCCAAGAAGCCACCACGGTGTCAACGGTCAGCTCACCGGGCAAAGTGCACGGCCCATACCGATGATCGTGGTGCGGAACACAGGTCACCATGGGCAGATCAGCGATCTGCACCCACAGCGGACGCGTCTTGTCGGTCCGACTCATCCGGTCGCCTTCCGGCTCCGTGACGCCCCTCCACCGGGGCCGTCATAACACCGGACGCACCACAACCACCTCCACAGCGACCAGTCGGACCTGCTCCCGACGGTACCTGCGCCACCCGGAACCGCCCACCCCTGCCCAGCAGGCCCCCGGCCCCACCTCCGCCCCGTGACCAACCCGACCTGCACCGATCCGGCACCGATCGGAACCGCACCAAATCTTCCGGCCCTCGGCCGCCACCTGCACCGATCGCAACTGCACCAAAAATCTTCCGGCCCCCGGCCGGCACCTGCACCGATCGCAACTGCACTGAAAATCTTCCGGCCCCCGGCCGGCACTGGCACCGCACGAAGACTGGACCATGCCGGCAGGTTCTTTTAACCCCCACCCCGGCCGGCCCCCGATTGTTTTTGCGCCCCCACCCTCTTTCGTCTTGTCAAGGCGTCTTTCCAGCCTT